>NZ_MUEY01000010.1:0-128163 GCF_001995695.1 Salinivibrio sp. ML290
ACCAAGGGTGGCTTTGCCAACGAGAACGCATTGCTCAAGTTGCTGTATGCAGGTATGTTGAAGGCGTCAGAGAAGTGGACGCATCCGGTGCAGAATTGGAACCTGACATTGTCCCAACTGAGCATCCACTTCGAAGGGCGGCTCGACGACTACGTAGATCTTTAAACGTTGGGTGACACAGAACTATGAACACCCTCGTACCTGCTTGAACAGCAACTCCACCTTGTGACACCCTTYTTACTTCAAGAATTTAATATGGAAGTGAGCCCGTAAAAACAATCCCATCAGCTACAAGACTATATTTCTTCCCTAAATTATAACGTTCTAAATATCTCTTCTCATCTTGATTGTAAGAGCTCATTGCTTTAAACCCAGTAAAGCTTCCGATATAATCGTATCCATAGTATGTTCGGTAATCACCATAGACGACTGAATCAGTCAGTAGCTCCCAACCATATCTGTCTCTAATAGTTATTGTTGTCGAGATATTATGGGGAATAGGCCAAATGCTCCTTATCCGTACTGTTTCTTTAGAGTACTCGCCTAAGACAAAAGCTTTATCGTTGGGAATATCTTTACATTGATCAATTGTGACTGTATTGAAATCTCTGTGGGGTCGCTCATGAGTGAAAGGGAGTCTTTCTATCGCGTTCACTGGTCTTAGTTCGTGAGGCCCATTACGATTAGGTCCCAATTCAATATAGCCGCGAGGTAAGGGAGCTACTTCGAGCCAGTCATTATTATTATCGACAATTTTTATCTGTGGAGTCTCATGCGTCGCCACAAAATTTGGACTATATTCATAAGTAATTTCAAATAGATAGTCGTACATGGCAGGTGTCTGTACATTTGAGAACGCGTTACTTACTGATGCTTTTAACATGGAAATAGCTTTGGTATCAGTGAGATAGGTTTCAATAAGCTTATGTCCTGATATATCACCCTTATCACTTACAGTCGCAGTAAAGTTGGATTTGGGCACTGAGCCGATACCAGTTAACTGAAGACCGTTGATTACCAAGTCATTGCCAGAAAGAATATAGTCACCTTTAAGGAGCGGTGATGCAGGTGCAATATGAATTGCTTTTACGTTACTACCATCATATCCCTTTTGAGATGTCGCGTAGTCAAATGACCTATTCATCCAAAGGTTGCCTTGAGAGTGAGCGATATAGATCAGCTTTTTACCTTGCCAAGTCAGAGCATCATTGATTAAGCGATGATTCCTTTGTGTAATCTCGGTCTCAGGAGAGTCTACCATCTCATTAAGTCGTTCAAGAAAAAAACTGATAGCTTCTTGTTTTGACTTAGAGAAAAGATCATTGAAGAATGAGATAGGAGTTGAAATAATAGCACCGAGCTTTTCAGCGATTGACCCTTCCCCGCGCCCATTCATTAACTCCCAGAAGAGTTCCCATTTATCATTCAGCCTCTGGTCCATTTCTTCGGTACGCTGGTCAAAGGTTTCGGCTAAATCGGCAATAATATTAATACCGCTACTCTCAATGTTAGATTCATTATAAAAAAGCTGGTAATCGACCTTTTCGCCTTGGTATTGGTGATAATTCAAGGTAGTTGCAACCTCATCTAATGACTTTTTTGCACCTCGTTCTGTGTTAGCTACACCATTGAAAAAAGCAACAGTATAGCCCTCAACTTTGCATGAAGACGCCAGTGCCTGGTAGGGGTGCATAATAAGAAGGAAAATGATAAAGCATAGCTTTTTATTCACAGTACTCCTCCTTAGCGTCAAGCATTATTGAGGTCGAACCATCAAGTAAATGATTATACTCAAGGTAAGCCCTAGTTCTTTTTTTGGTATTGTATGTTAACGCTTCAATAGTATTAGAAGTGTTTGTTCTATCTCTAACTGGGATGCCGACAAATCGTTTACACGCCAAGACTTTGTTGTATTCTTCGCTGATTTCAAATGCTTTTTTTCGGTTCGCGTGAGTGTCTTGACTGAAATCATAATACAGGCTTTTCTGCGCCTGACGGGCATCTTGTTTTAGGGCGTTACGTACCGGCTCTTTAACTTCAAGCGCGTTAAGGAACGCTTCAATGTCATCTCTAATCCCGTCACCATTGTCATCTTTTCCTGCAACAGAGTCGCTTCTGTCTATCAGGTGTTCATACTTCTCGTACAATAAACCTAATTGCTCATCTATTGTCTCTTTCGATTGGAGCTCAGCGGTCAGCGCTGGGGTTTTCTCTATGCGCGTCGAATCACCAGGAGCAGGCGTCTCTATCGGCGATGACCCGTCAGCAATCGGTTTGCTGTCCTCTTTGCAGCCTACTAGGGTGAGTAATATAGCGAGTACGATGTAACGCATGGTTATATCCTTTTATGAGAGAGTTAACTATGAGATAAATAATGCTTAGACACTTTGCATGAAGACGCCAGTGCCTGATGGGAGAGCATAGCAAGAAGGAAAATGATAAAGCATAGCTGTTTATTCACAGTACTCCTCCTTATCATCAAGCATTATTGAAGTCGAACCATCAAGTAAATGATTATACTCAAGATAAGCCATGGTTCTTTTTTTGGTATTGTAAGTTAAAGATTCAATAGTCTCGGACGTATCTATACTATCGTCAACTGAGATGCCGACGAACCCTTTACACGCCAAAACTTTGTTGTATTCTTCGCTGATTTCAAATGCTTTTTTCCGGTTCGCGTGAGTGTCTTGACTGAAGTCATAATACAGGTTTTTCTGCGCCTGACGGGCATCTTGTTTTAGGGCATTACGTACCGGCTCTTTAACTTCAAGCGCGTTAAGGAACGCTTCAATGTCATCTCTAATCCCGTCACCATTTTCATCTCTTCCTGCAACAGAGTCGCTTCTGTCTATCAGGTGTTCATACTTCTCGTACAATAAACCTAATTGCTCATCTATTGTCTCTTTCGATTGGAGCTCAGCGGTCAGCGCTGGGGTTTTCTCTATGCGCGTCGAGTCACCAGGGACAGGCGTCTCTATCGGCGATGATCCGTCAGCAATCGGTTTGCTGTCCTCTTTGCAGCCGACGAGGGTAAGTAATATAGCGAGTGCGATGTAACGCATGGTTATATCCTTTTTACGGGGAAGCGACTTATGAGATAAACGAGTCTTCACCTTTCTTAAAAAGACCTGATACTTTTTCCAAAGAACCTGGCAAAGCGGCCATTGAAGACGCATGTTACACCGGAATAAGTTTTTTACTTGTCTCAAAAAAGATAATACTGATTATTTGGAATGACATCTCAGGTTATTTTGTGTGTTACACGAGTTTGCTTTTAGTAGTGCTAAGGCCAGCTTTGGCATGATGGTTCAGGGCAAGATCGCGAACGTTTTTAACCATAAAAGGATCGGTTTGACGATCATCTTTGGTAGCAGATCGCCAAATCCTGCTCAGATCAGTTAAACTGCCTGTATTCCCGACAGTTAGTGACAAGGCGTCCTATGTTTAACGGCAAATCCATTCTGATCACCGGCGGTACTGGTTCTTTTGGTAAAAAGTACGTCCGCACCCTGCTTGAACGCTATCAACCACGCCGCCTCGTGGTGCTCTCTCGCGATGAGCTCAAGCAATATGAAATGCAGCAAACCTTTAACGCCCCTTGCATGCGCTATTTTATCGGCGACGTGCGTGATGGCGATCGTTTAATGCAAGCGATGCAAGGCATTGACTATGTGATTCATGCTGCTGCACTTAAGCAGGTACCTGCCGCCGAATACAACCCGATGGAATGTATCAAGACCAACATTCACGGCGCAGAGAATGTGATTCGCGCTGCGATTGCCAACGGGGTGGAAAAGGTGATTGCGCTCTCGACCGATAAAGCCGCCAGCCCCAATAATCTCTATGGCGCCACCAAACTGTGTTCAGATAAATTGTTTGTCGCCGCTAACAATATGACCGGGGGCCAAAAGACACGTTTTTCGGTGGTGCGCTATGGCAATGTGGTCGGCTCGCGCGGCTCTGTGGTGCCTTTGTTTAAGAAAAAGGCAGCGGAAGGTGCGGATCATTTGCCCATTACTCACCCTGAAATGACCCGCTTTTGGATTACCTTGCAGCAAGGGGTGGATTTCGTGCTGAAAAACTTTTCGCGCATGTATGGCGGAGAAATATTTGTTCCTAAGATCCCATCGGTTCGTCTAACGGATCTCGCCAGCGCCTATGYCCCGAACACGCCCGTCAAGGTGATAGGCATTCGCCCCGGCGAAAAAATGCATGAAGTGATGTGTCCGGCTGACGATGCCCATCTGACGCTCGAATTTGCCGACCATTACGTGATTTGTCCCACCATCAAGTTCTACGATGCCGATGATGACTACCGAGAAAATGCGTTGGGCGAAAAAGGACAGTCCGTGCCAGAGGGCTTTGAGTATCAATCAGGCACTAACCCAGATGTGTTAACCGTCGAGGCCATTTTGCAACTCGACACCGAGCAGTAAAGGAGTATGGCGTTGATCCCATACGGAAAGCAGCATCTTAGTGAGCAAGACTATGCCGCTGTGCTTGAGGTGCTAAAAAGTGATTATCTGACGCAAGGCCCGCAAGTTCCGGCTTTTGAAGCCGCCGTCGCCGAACTCACCGGGGCGGCGCATGCGGTCGCTGTTAATAGCGCCACATCTGCCCTGCATCTCGCTTGTCTGGCGTTAGGGTTAGGCCCAGGCGATCGTTTATGGACCTCGCCCATTACCTTTGTCGCGTCAGCCAATTGTGGTCGATACTGTGGTGCCGAAGTGGATTTTGTCGATATCGACCCAGACACACGTAACCTATGCCCCCAGCAGCTCGCGAAAAAACTGGCGCAAGCGGCCGCTACTCACACCTTACCCAAAGTGCTGGTGGTGGTGCATATGGCCGGTGCCAGTGCGCCAATGGCCGAGATTGCCGCGCTCGCTAAGCGTTATCAGGTGGCCATTATTGAGGATGCGTCACATGCTATGGGTGCCCACTATCAAGGCGCGGCGGTGGGTGGATGCCAGTACAGCGATATTAGCGTATTTAGTTTTCATCCGGTCAAAGTGGTTACCGCGGGAGAGGCTGGGGTTGCCACCACCCAACATGCCACATTGGCGAAAGCGCTGCGTCAGTTGCGTAGCCACGGGATCACCCGTGATGCAGAAGACAGCCACGCTGCCCTGCCACCTTGGGGTTATGAACAGCGTGCATTGGGGATGAACTATCGCCTCTCGGATATTCATGCCGCGCTTGGCCGTTCACAACTAACCCAGCTTCGTTCCTTTATCACCAGACGGTTTGCACTTGCCGAGCGTTACCATCAGGCGCTGGCGGATTTGCCCGTTAAGCGACCCATTTTAGATCCTGAGTCGGCATGGCATTTGTATTTGATTGAGCTTGATCACGCCGACACACGCCGCACCGTTTTTGAGGCTATGCGTGTGCAAGGCATTGGCGTGAACGTGCACTATATTCCTGTGCATACGCAACCTTACTATCAGGCACAGGGCTTCCAGCCCGGAGACTTCCCGCTTGCCGAGCAGTATTACGCGGGGGCACTCACTTTGCCGCTTTACCCCGATTTAACCGAGCAACAGCAAGATACAGTGATTGCTGCACTACATAGAGCCATTGAGGATGCGTGACCGATGAATGTATGTATTATTCCCGCCCGCGGTGGCAGCAAACGCATTCCCGGCAAGAACCTCAAGCTGTTTAACGGTACGCCCATTATTACTTATGCCATTGCGACAGCACGTCAAAGTGGGCTATTCGATCGCGTCTTGGTTTCCACCGATTGCGAGGATATTGCCAGTGTGGCGCGCGATGCAGGGGCTGAGGTGCCTTTTGTGCGTCCCGCCGAGATTGCCGGCGATCACGCTACGACCTTGGATGTGCTTGAGCATGCGATCCAGTGGCTCAGCCCGTCCCCACAGCAAACGCCTTTGCACGCGGTTTGCTGCCTGTATGCGACCACCCCCTTTGTCACCGCGGATGACTTGCGCCAAGGCTTAGCGTTACTGGACGGCGACACCGTCAAATACAGTTTTGCCGCCACCCGCTACGCCTTTCCGATTCAGCGCAGTATTCATGTCGATGCCGATGGCAGTGTCAGCATGTTATGGCCGGAGCACTTCACTACGCGCTCACAAGACCTACAACCGGCGTACCACGATGCGGGAATGTTTTACTGGGGCACGCCAAGTGCGTTTTTAGCGCGCGAGCCGGTTTTTGCCCCCCACTCGAAAGCTGTGTTGATCCCTCATTACCGCGTGCAAGACATTGATGAGCCGGATGACTGGCTACGCGCTGAGCTCATGTATCAACTGTTGGAGCAACAGGCCTTGCTATGAGCCATATTGCCATTCGAGTCGATGCCTCCCAAGCGATAGGCACCGGGCACGTCAGCCGCATGCACGTGTTGGCTAGCATGCTACAAGCGTCGGGTCATCAGGTAACCTTGGTATGTCGCGACCTGCCCGGCAATTTGATAGCGGTCAGCCATGAACAAGGCTTAACGGTGGCGGTGTTGCCTGCCCCCAAAAACTCGCTCGGCAACACCGATTGGCTTGGTGTGAGCCAGCAGCAAGATGCCGAAGAGACAACCGCATACGTGGCTAACCAACCGGTGGATTTGATGGTGGTGGATCATTACGCCCTCGATGCCCACTGGGAACAATCGATTCACACCCAAGTGGGCTGTCCGGTGATGGTGGTTGATGATTTAGCCAATAGGCCCCACGATTGCGCGTTTTTGCTCGATCAAAACCCTTGGCCTGACCTGACTACGCGCTACGCGTCACAGCTTTTAAATCCACAGGCCCGATGCTTGTTGGGGCCTGACTATGCACTATTGCGTCCAGCATTTGCCGCCTTGCATCACTCTCCGCCGCCGCGGGAAGATAAGGTGATCGCCTTTTTCTCCGGTACGGATCCGACCGGTGAAAGCCGCAAGCTTGTGGACGCAGTGAAACACCTAGAAGCCGTTCAACACCTAGAAGAAGGGCAGAACCTCGAGAGGCTGCCTTTTTCGCTATTAATTGTCACCGGACGGCGTAACCCAGACCGCGAAGCATTGTGTAAAGCGCCTGTCCCCGATGGGGTTAGTGTGGTGGAAGCACTGTCGGACTTTGATACCCACCTGGCACGGGCACGCTACGCATTTGGAGCCGCCGGCGTCACTGCCATTGAGCGCAGCTGCTTGGGGGTGCCTAGCACCTTGGTGTGTGTGGCGGAAAACCAACACGCCATGGCCGAGTATCTCGCCGGACAGCCGGGCTATCAATACTTAGGACGCGGTGAGCACACCCGCTGGCAAGATTACGCGTCTGCACTGCAGCATCTTGCGGCAAACTGGCATCAGCTTCCTATCCTGCCAGCGATCACTGATGGAAAAGGCGCAGAGCGTGTCGTCGCGGCCTTGGAGCATGACTTATGCAACTGATTTTTAGAGCGGTGACTCACGCGGACAGTGACACTTTATGGCATTGGCGCAATCGTCCCGCTGTCCGCCAGTTTATGTACACCCAACATGAAATAAGCCATGATGAGCACAAGGCATGGTTCAGCCATACGCTCGCCAACACGCACCGTTATTTCTATATCGTTTACAAACGCGTAGACGGCCAACCGGACAAGCCTCTTGGCGTGGTCAACCTTGACCTCGATAGCGAGAATAGGACAAGTGCGACCTGGGCTTTTTACGCCGCCCCCGATGCACCACGTGGAAGCGGCGCGCTCATGGAGTTTGGCGCATTAAGCTTAACGTTTGAAACCTTGGGCGTGACCCAGTTGAACTGTGAAGTACTCAGTCATAATCAGGGGGTAGTTCGGCTACATCAACGCTTTGGCTTTCGTGAGACGCCGCAAAGTCGGCAACGCACCTGTTCCCTGCCTGAGGGAAAAACAGTCGAGATTGTGTGCCTGTCTTTGTCCGCTGATGAGTGGCAGCAAGGCGCCAGCGCCCTTCAAACCAAACTGAATATCGACGCGGTTTATGAACAACGACATTAAGATTGCAGGCCGTTTGATCGGCCCCCAGCATCCTCCCTATATCATTGCCGAAATGTCGGCGAACCATAATGGTAGCCTTGAGCTTGCCAAACAAACCATTTCCATGRCCAAAGCCTGCGGTGCCGATGCGGTCAAAATGCAAAGCTATACCGCCGATACCATTACCCTTGATTGCGACCACGATGAGTTTCAGATCAAAGGCGGACTGTGGGATGGTTATAGCCTCCACCAGCTATATCGCTGGGCACAAACCCCGTTTGAGTGGCACAAGCCATTATTTGATCACGCCAGAAAAGAAGGCGTCACCTTATTCTCCTCTCCTTTTGATTGCTCAGCGATTGACTTGCTCGAGGATCTTAACGCACCCGCCTATAAAATAGCCTCGTTCGAGGCGATTGATTTGCCTTTGATTCGCTATGCCGCGCAAACCGGTAAACCGATGATCATCTCAACCGGCATGGCTGACGAGACAGAGATCGCCGAGGCGGTGGCGACCGCCCGTGATAACGGCTGTCGTGAGCTGGTGTTGCTTCATTGTATCAGCGCCTACCCTGCGCCGATTGAACAAAGCTATCTGCGAACCATTCCAACCTTAGCCACCCGCTATCAAACCTTGGCGGGCTTATCCGATCATTCGCTGACCAACACCGCCGCGATCGCAGCCGTCGCACTCGGCGCGTGCGTGATTGAAAAACATGTGATGCTCTCTGAAGATTCGGGAGGCCCAGATGCCGCTTTCTCGCTTACGCCACCGGCACTCAGTGCGCTTTGTGAGCAAACCCACGCGGCGTGGCAAGCGTTAGGAGAAAGTGCCCTAACCACACGAGAGGCCGAGTCGAGCAACCGTCAATTTAGGCGCTCTTTGTATGTCTGTAAGGATATCGCGCCCGGTGAGCCACTGACGGCCGCTAATGTGCGCAGTATTCGTCCGGGCTTTGGTTTAGCACCGAAACACTATGATGCCGTGCTCGGAAAGCGCGCAACACGCGCGTTAACCAAAGGCACCCCATTGTCGTGGGAAGATATCGAAGACTAGCTGGAGCATATTCATAAAAAAACCCGGCAACTGAGCCGGGTTTCGTTTCTCACTGAGAATCAGTGATTACATCTGCTTGACCATCTCGTCAGCAAACTCAGAACATTTACGCAGGCTCGCGCCTTCCATCAAACGTTCAAAGTCATAGGTCACTGTCTTATTGGCGATGGTTTTTTCCATTGACTTGATCACCAAGTCAGCCGCTTCAAACCAGCCCATATGACGTAGCATCATTTCTGCAGACAGAATGAGTGAGCCTGGGTTCACCTTATCTTGACCAGCGTATTTCGGCGCCGTGCCGTGGGTCGCTTCAAACAGCGCCACACCGTCACCAATGTTGGCACCCGGGGCAATACCAATACCGCCAACCTGCGCGGCAAGCGCATCAGATACGTAGTCACCGTTCAAGTTCATGGTGGCAATCACATCATATTCCGCGGGACGCAGCAGAATTTGCTGCAAGAAGGCATCCGCGATGGAGTCTTTGATGGTGATTTGTTTGCCAGTCTTTGGATTTTTCATCGTCATCCAAGGACCGCCATCCAACAACTCGGCACCAAACTCTTTATTGGCCACTTCATAGGCCCAATCTTTAAACGCCCCTTCGGTAAACTTCATGATGTTACCTTTGTGGACGATAGTCAGTGAGTCACGGTCGTTATCGATGGTGTACTCGATAGCGGCGCGAACCAGACGTTTGGTGCCTTCTTCTGAGATTGGCTTAATGCCTACACCGCACTGCTCAGGGAAACGGATTTTGTTGGCACCCATTTCTTCACGCAGGAACTTAATCACTTTATCCGCTTCGGCCGTGCCGGCTTTAAACTCAACACCCGCGTAGATGTCTTCTGAGTTTTCGCGGAAGATCACCATGTCAGTATCTTCTGGCTTTTTCAGTGGGCTAGGAACGCCAGTGAAGTAACGTACCGGACGCGCACAAATGTAGAGGTCGAGTTCTTGACGAAGCGCCACGTTCAATGAGCGAATACCACCGCCAACTGGGGTCGTCAGTGGCCCTTTGATTGCCACTTTGTATTCGCGGATAAAGTCGAGGGTTTCAGCTGGCAGCCACTGATCGTCACCATATACCTTGGTGGACTTCTCACCGGTGTAGATTTCCATCCATGAAATCTTACGCTCACCGTTATAGGCTTTAGCAACAGCTGCATCAACAACTTTGATCATTGCAGGGCTAACATCCATCCCGATGCCATCCCCTTCAATGTAAGGGATCACAGGGTGGTTAGGGACTACCAGTTTTGTGCCGTCGAGTGTGATCTTCTGACCTTCCGCCGGTACAACTACTTTACTTTCCATTTTAATCTCCTAGCGTCCATTTGTTATCTTTGTGTAAGATGCGAGTCGAGGATACTCGAATTCATACAACACGCCAAACAGATTATTACGTGTATAATACGGAAGTCTCATTTGCCGTTTAATCTATTTGACAGCCCTCATGCCATATAAAGCCCGCCCCCAGCCAGCGTCAAAGGCTGTTTCAAACACCCAAGCTCCATCGGCCAAGGGTGGAAAGGCTCCCCGAGCGGCCGCCCTCGCCACAAAAGTGATACTTGTTAACAAACCTTATAACATGTTGACCCAGTTTAGTGGCGAACCAGGCGACAGTACATTGGCCGACATTGTATCGGTAAAAGATGTGTACCCGGCCGGTCGACTCGATAAAGATAGCGAAGGCTTGCTGGTGCTCACCAATAACGGGGCTTTACAAGCCAGACTCACCCAGCCTTCATCCAAGTCGCCCAAAACCTATTGGGTACAAGTCGAAGGCGAGCCTAGCGATGAAGCAATTCAGGCGCTCTGTAACGGTGTCGAACTGAAAGATGGTCTCACCCTGCCCGCCGATGTCACCAAAATGGCACCACCCGCCGTTTGGGAGCGCTATCCTCCGGTTCGTTATCGCGCTAACATTCCCACCACTTGGTTAAAGGTGGTGCTGCAAGAAGGGCGAAACCGGCAAGTACGCCGCATGACCGCGCATATCGGCCACCCGACGCTGCGCTTGATTCGTGCCCAACTCGGCCCATGGCAGCTGGATGATTTGCAACCGGGCCAGTGGCGTGAGGTTGCGCCCCCGAAAGGCTTCGAGCAGTTCACTCCTAAACCCAAAGGCGCAAAAGGGAAAGCACCGCGTGGGCGCACTCGCTCGTCCAAGCGCGCACCGTCGAAGAAACGAGATAAGCGCTAGGAATACCTGAACATACCATCGTCCGATTTTCGCACACAGACCCTCCGCGCCAAGGATGGCGCGGCGGAGCCCCCAGGGATGGGTATACGGCGTGTCTGCGTGCGGGAGTCGGTCGATAAACCTAAGGGGTTCACAAGTCTTTGCGCGGCACCCAATCACAGACTAGGTCCGCCATTGATATTTAATCTCATGAACATAAGCTGCATCGGTCGCCGTCCACGCGACCATCTACTCACTTTGGATAACGGCTAACATGTGAGCCCTATCACATCTGTATCCGGCGATTTGATTCTGTTAAACTCAGCGTCCGTTTATTGATAGCAGCATTTGTGATCACCATGTCAGATAACAGCAGCAAAAAAGTGATTGTCGGAATGTCCGGCGGTGTTGATTCCTCCGTTTCTGCCTACTTGTTGAAACAACAGGGTTATCAGGTAGAAGGCCTGTTTATGAAAAACTGGGAAGAGGATGACAACGAGGAGTATTGCTCTGCTGCAGAAGACTTGGCTGATGCGCAAGATGTGTGTGACAAGCTTGGCATCGAGCTCCACACCATTAACTTTGCCGCTGAGTACTGGGACAATGTCTTCGAGCACTTTCTAACCGAATACAAAGCAGGTCGTACGCCCAACCCTGATATTCTTTGCAACAAAGAAATCAAATTTAAGGCGTTTCTCGAGTTTGCCGACGAGGTGTTGGATGCCGATTATATTGCCATGGGGCATTATGTCCGTCGCACCTTCCCCGAAAACGGTGAAAAAGCGCAAATGCTGCGTGGCTTGGACAATAACAAAGATCAAAGCTACTTCCTCTATACCCTCAGCCACGATCAGGTGGCACGTAGCCTGTTCCCTGTGGGCGATTTAGAAAAACCGCAGGTACGCCAAATTGCGGAAGAGCAAGGCTTGGTGACGGCGAAGAAAAAAGATTCAACCGGCATTTGCTTTATCGGCGAGCGTAAGTTTACTGACTTTTTGTCGCAGTACTTACCCGCGCAGCCCGGCCCTATCGAAACCACTGAGGGCGACGTCATTGGTGAACACCAAGGTTTGATGTACCACACCTTGGGTCAGCGCAAAGGCTTAGGGATTGGTGGCTTAAAGGGGGGCAACGGTAGTGAAGCCCCTTGGTATGTGGTCGATAAAGATGTCGCGCGTAATGTATTGCTCGTCGGTCAAGGCCATGATCATCCTCGACTCTATTCAGAAGGGCTCATCGCGGCGCAATTGCACTGGGTCGATCGTGAGATTGTGACCGAGACCCGCCGTTGCACGGTAAAAACCCGATACCGTCAACACGATATATCGTGTACTATCACGCCCGTTGATGACGATACAGTGAAAGTTATCTTCGACGAGCCGCAAATTGCGGTAACGCCGGGGCAATCCGCTGTCTTTTACGATGGCGATGTGTGCCTAGGCGGTGGCATTATCGAGCAACGTATTTAAGGAGCCGTGATCAGTGGCAGAGACGATTTATGATCGCACCCTGGCTTTTGCCAGCATTTGTCAGGCAGCAAAACTGGTGCAAGACGTATCTCGAAATGGATATTGTGACCAAGACGCGTTAAATACGAGCCTGAGTAGCATTATCATCACTAACCCATCTTCTACCCTAGACGTCTTTCGTGGAGAAGTGGGGAATGTCACCGGTGGCGGTGAGTCAGGCCTTCATGTTGGTTTAGAAACCCTCATTGGCCAACTCGATAATAGCCGCAACGGTAGCGAAACCATGCGCTACCTGATTAATTTGTTGGCGCTGGAGCGTAAACTGTCCAGCCGCCGTGATGCCATGGCACAACTGGGCGATCGCATTGAAACGATTGAGCGTCAAGTAAGCCATTTTGATTTGCTTGATGAGCAAATGATCAGCAATCTCGCCAGCATTTATCTCGACGTGATCAGTCCTCTCGGACCGCGCATTCAAGTGTCTGGTGACCCACAACATTTACAGCAAACTGGCGTGCAACACCGTGTGCGTGCCATCTTGCTTTCCGGTATCCGCAGTGCTGTCCTATGGCGTCAAGTAGGCGGTAAGCGCCGGCACCTTATCTTTGGTCGCAAACAAATGGTTGAGCAGGCCAAACTCATTCTAGCCCGAAGCTAATCAGATTGAACTCAGGAGACAAAAAATGGAACTGTCAGCGCTGACTGCTGTTTCACCGGTCGATGGCCGATACGGTACGAAAACGATTGCGTTGCGATCGATTTTTAGTGAATTTGGATTGCTTAAATACCGCACCATCGTGGAAATCCGTTGGCTGCAAAAACTGGCAGCGACAGACAGCATCGCAGAAGTGCCTGTTTTTAGTCATGACGCCAGTGCCCAACTCGACCGCATTGCTGCTGAGTTTGATGAACAAGATGCCGCACGTATTAAAGAGATTGAGCGCACCACCAATCATGATGTCAAAGCCGTTGAGTATTTTCTAAAAGAAAAGATTGCCGATAACGCAGAACTCAACGCGGTCAGTGAATTCATTCACTTTGCCTGCACTTCTGAAGACATTAATAACCTGTCGCATGCACTGATGCTAAAAGAAGCACGCGATACGGTAATTTTGCCAGAAATGCAACGTCTGGCGGACGCCGTCAAAGACCTATCTCAACAATTCCGCGACGTACCCATGCTTTCACGCACCCACGGTCAGCCTGCGTCGCCATCGACCATGGGTAAAGAGATGGCAAACGTGGCGTACCGCATGGCACGCCAAATCAAACAGGTTCAAAGTAGCGAAATCCTAGGTAAGATCAACGGCGCTGTGGGCAACTACAACGCGCACTTGTCAGCCTATCCAGAGATCGATTGGCATGCCTACAGCGAAGCCTTTGTGACCTCATTAGGCATTGACTGGAACCCGTACACCACCCAAATTGAGCCGCATGACTATATTGCCGAGCTTTTTGATGCCGTGTCGCGTTTTAACACCATTTTGATCGATTTTGACCGTGATATCTGGGGCTACATTGCGCTGGGCCACTTTAAGCAAAAAACCATCGCGGGTGAAATTGGCTCATCGACCATGCCGCACAAGGTTAACCCGATTGATTTTGAAAACTCGGAAGGTAACCTCGGCCTAGCCAATGCCATTTTCTCTCACCTTGGGCAAAAGTTGCCGATTTCTCGCTGGCAGCGTGATCTCACCGACTCCACCGTATTACGTAACCTCGGTGTGGGTGTGGGCTACACCATGATTGCTTACGCGTCGACCCTTAAAGGGATCAGCAAGCTGGAGGTGAACCAAGCCGCACTCGAAGCGGAATTGGATCAGAACTGGGAAGTCCTTGCCGAGCCTATTCAAACCGTGATGCGTCGTTATGGGATAGAAAAGCCCTACGAGAAGCTCAAAGAGCTGACACGTGGCAAACGGGTTGATGGCGAGGGGATGCGTACCTTTGTTGATAGTCTTGATTTGCCTGAGCACGAGAAAGCACGCTTGAAGCAAATGACACCGGCTAACTACATTGGCGATGCGGTCAAGCTCACTGACAAACTGTAAGCAAAACGCATCCAATGCTCGCGGCCTCCATATTGGGGGCCGTTTTTTTATCCCACTCGCACCACCCCGCTCGTCACGTTATACTGCCGCAAATTTCGTAAACTAAGTCGTTATGTATCAGTTTCAGTTCTCGCTCGCCGAATTTATGGCCGCACATTGGCATCAAAGCCCCACCGTTATCCGCCAAGGGTTAGCCAATTTTAACGATCCCATTGAGCCTGAAGAGGTCGCAGGACTCGCGATGGAAGAAGACATTGACTCGCGTCTAGTGACCCAAGCCAATGGCCAATGGCAAGTCGCGAACGGTCCTTTCGAGCACTTCGATGATTTCCCAGCGACGCATGCACAACTGGTGGTACAAGCCGCTAACCACTGGCACCCAGGCGTGCGTGATCTCGCTGAGGCATTTACCTCGCTACCACAGTGGCTATTTGATGATGTCATGGTGTGTTATTCCCAGCCTCAGGGCGGCGTTGGGCCTCATATTGATCAGTATGATGTGTTTATTGTGCAAGGCCAAGGGCGTCGCCGTTGGCGTGTGGGGCCAAAAGGTGATTACCAAGAAGCTAACTTAGACACCGGGCTCAAGCAGATCACCGGCTTTGACGCCATTATCGATGTGGAGCTAGAACCAGGCGATATTCTTTATATCCCGCCAGGCTTTCCACACGAAGGCGATACCCTTGAGCCCTCGCTCAGCTACTCGATTGGCTATCGCTCACCAAAAGCCCGCGAGCTACTGAGCAGTTATGCTGACCAAGTGATTGTCGAAGAAGCCGGAGACAATCATTTCCATTGGCCAGCCATGCCAGCGCAAGCCGATGCGCCTGCGGCATTGGATCCACAACATCTCGCGCAAATGAACGAGATGATGATCGCACTCATGCACGACGAGACCCGCAAAAAGCGCTGGATTGGCGAGTTTCTCTCTCAAGCCCGGCATGAGCTCGACTTACTCAGCCCCGACCCTCAGTGGCAACCTGATAGTCTCAAAGCCGCGATGCAAGACGGGCTTTGTCTGGAAAAACTCAGTGGGTTGCGCGCGTTTTATCACCCAGACCAGCCTGAAATGATTTTTATGCTGGGTGAAAGCTTTGATTTACCCGCAGGATGTGAGTCACTCACCCCAGCGTTATGCAATCAACGCTTTATTGATTGGGAAATCCTCGGCGATGCCGCCGACCATAGCCTGTTTTGGCCGATGCTGACGCTGTGGGTCAATCGCGGCTACTGGTATCCTCTCGAGGAAGCGCCAGAGTAACCGCGCATCACCAAGATTAGACTTTAAACTGGGCCGTTAGCGCACGCTGACGGCCAGCCAGCGCCTCCAATTGGCTGGCAATACTCGCCGCCGATTCGGCATGCGACAAGAGTTCATCGCTGCGTTCACGAATATGGGTCACGTTTTGCGTCACATCGCCTGATACCGCGCTTTGTTGCTCCGCCGCCGCGCTAATTTCACTGTTAAGCCCCATCATGTCTTGCATCGCAGTACGAATCTGGTCCAAGCTCGCCACCGTCTCTTGCACCTTTTCAGCGGTGTCATCCGCTAGCTGATTCCCTTCATGAATCGCCGCTACCACTGACTCTGCCCCTAACTGCAACGAATCAATCACGGTACGGATCTGGGTGATTGACTGGTTAGTACGCTGTGACAGTTCACGGACTTCGTCAGCGACCACCGCAAACCCGCGCCCTTGCTCACCCGCACGCGCCGCTTCAATCGCCGCATTTAAAGCAAGTAAGTTGGTTTGCTCTGACATGGTGTCAATCACCGTCAAGATCTCGGTGATATCCTGACTACTCTTTTGTAAGGCTTGCGCATCGTGGGTCGCGCCATTCAGCGTCTCCACCAAACGCGTCATCGCTTGCGACGAACCAGTCACAATTTTTTCACCCTTCTCCGTCGCTGTATTCACCGCGGTGGCCGCAGTTAGCGCCGATTCGGTATGACTGGCAACCTGTGAGGCCGTTTGCGTCATCTCTTCTGATGCTGTCGCCACTGCATCCAAGCTTGATACTTGTTCACGGCTACCATCTCGGGTTTGCACGGCCACGCGTGCGGCTTCTTTGGCTGTATGTTCCGCTTCTTCAACGCTATTAATCACATTCGCCATAATAGGCTGAAGCTTATCGAGGAAGCGGTTAAAGCGCCCCGCCAGTACCCCAATTTCATCACGATTTTTAAGCTGGATACGCTGCGTGAGATCGCCATCGCCGTCGGCAATCTCTGCCAATCGTTCCGCCAGTAGCTTCAGGGGTTTAACGATTTGGCGCGCCGCTAATCCGGCGATCACCAAGGCAAGCAGGGTTGCCACAACCCCTAAGCTACGTTCTGTCCACGCGGCTTGACTGCGTTGCGCGGTAATTTGTTGGCTTAATTGGTTTGCCTCAGAGAGCAAGACATCTTCCGGCAAGGTGATAAGGGCTCCCCACGTGGTGCCTGGCAAGGCAATCGGCACGTAGGTCATCAACTGGCTTTTTTGCCATACAGTCTGTGGCTGTCCCTGCGTCAGCCAGGAGCTCATCGCATCAGGGCTGGTGGGTAAATCGTCGACAGTGCCGCCGCTCACTTGGGCGTTATCAGACGCCACTAAACGGCCACCTTGGCTCAATACACTGACATTGCCAGCGCCGCCAAATAGGGCTTTATCCGCCTCTGAGATCACTGACTGTAACCCGCCAAGCGCAATATCAATGCCCAGCACTCCCAGCACTTGTCCGTCGCGCATCAGCGGTGAGGAAATGGTGACACTCAGGCTACTGCCCGCTTGTTTGGGCGCAGATACACAAGCTGCGCCTTGGTTCAATGGGCACTGATACCAATGATTCGCCGCTTGCCCATTGCCATTTTTATTGCCGTTGTTAATTTGCTTCTCGCTCAGCACGGTACCTTGCAGCTCGCCATCCCGCTTTTGCCAGCGGCTGGCAAAACGCCCTGCGGCATTCGCGCCCCGTTCTGTATCGAGCTGATAAAAGTCATCTTCTTGGTCAAGTGCATTGGGTTTAAATACCACGAACGCGGCTTGAACCGTATCGAAGTTCTCCACTGAGCGTCGCACCAGCTCATTGATTGAGCCGCGAAGTTCACCACTGTCGGTAAAGTTTTGCTCAGCGTTATACTGTAGATACACCACACTTTGCGCCAGCATTTGCGCGCGGTACACCGCCTCATCTAAAGAACGTTGCACATGGGTCGCTTGAACTTGGGCCTGACTGGTCGCAAGACGTTGAGCAGCACTACGCAGCGTTTGGGTACTCGCCTGACCGACCGTTTGCTGAAACTGGTTATTGACGTAGGTTGAGAAGGTTAATAACGTCACCGCGGTCACAGCAACGCACAAACTGGCCACGAGGGTGACCTTCCATTGAATTGAGAGGGATCGCATGACAGCTCCTTTGTCACTCTATCGACAGCCACCACTGCTATCGATTCTCATCCTTGAAACACGCATTTAACAGTAACAAAAAAGCGCAGGAAATAAACCTGCGCTTTTCATATTATTGCGTTTTTTACGATGACAAAAAACGTCGCTTATCTGTCTTTTGGATCCAAGGCATCACGAAGCCCATCGCCGACATAGTTAAAACAGAACAATGTCATGACCATAAAGGCGGCAGGGAACAGCAGCTGCCAAATCGCAATTTCCATCGTTTGCGAGCCTTCTTGTAGTAAGGCGCCCCAACTGGTCATTGGCTCTTGCACACCTAAGCCCAAAAAACTCAAGAAAGACTCAAACAAGATCATGTTCGGCACTAGTAAGGTCGAGTAAACCGCAACAATCCCAAGTACGTTTGGCACGATATGGCGCGTAATGATATGGCGCGTGCTCACCCCTGAAACGTGCGCGGCTTCGACAAACTCTTTACTCCGTAAGCTGAGTGTTTGACCGCGCACAATACGTGCCATGTCTAGCCAAGCAATACAGCCAATGGCCACGAAGATCAGCACGATATTACGGCCAAAGAAGGTTACCAATACAATCACGAAGAACATGAACGGAATCGATTGGAGGATTTCCACCAAACGCATCATCACCGCATCGGTGCGGCCGCCAATAAAGCCTGATGTGGCACCATATAAGGTACCAATCAAGACGGCGACAAAGGCGCCCATGACGCCTACCATGATCGATATACGCCCGCCCATCATGGTGCGAGTAAAGAGATCTCGGCCTAACGCATCGGTACCAAACCAATGTCCGTCTACGCCCAATGAAGGCGCCGCATGAATGGCATACCAATCGGTCGCGTCATACGCGTAGGCACTGATATACGGCCCAAGGATCACGCTCAAACCAATCAATACCAGAATCACCAAGCTCGCCATCGCGGCACGGTTACGTTTAAAACGAATCGCCGCATCCTGCCAAAGGCTACGCCCCTTGACATCGACTTCTTCAGCAAAGTTTTCGAGGGCGTCAATGTTTTCTTTTTTCGTCAGCATCATGTCACCCCTAGTAACGAATCTTAGGATCGATATACGCCAGCAGGATATCGACGATCGCGTTGAAAAGAATGGTCAGCGTACCGATCAAAATGGTACAGCCAAGCACTAATGAATAATCACGGTTAAACGCGGCGTTCACAAACAGCTTACCGATACCAGGCAAGCCGAAAATGGTTTCGATCACCACCGACCCAGTAATAATGCCCACAAACGCGGGTCCCATGTAGGACACAACCGGTAGCATCGCAGGCTTGAGCGCATGTTTAACAATAATCTTAGGGTAACTGAGCCCTTTGGCACGCGCGGTGCGAATAAAGTTACTGTTTAGGGTTTCGATCATGCTACCGCGGGTCACACGCGCAAAAGTGGCCACATACAGCAAGGACATACCGATCATTGGCAACACCATGAATTGCCAACCACCGCCTTGCCAGCCACCGGCGGGGAACCAACCAAGATTAATGGCGAAGATATAAATCAGCACTGGCGCGAGCACAAAGGATGGCATCACCACCCCTAACATCGCCGTGGACATGATGGTGTAGTCAATCCAGGTGTTTTGTTTGAGCGCAGCAATGGTGCCAATCGTGACCCCAAAAATCAGCGTAAAGATAAACGCCAACGCACCGATTTGTGCCGATACAGGAAATGCGTCAGCAATCAGCTCATTCACCGTAAAATCAATGTATTTAAACGATGGACCAAAATCCCCTTGTAGGATATTGCCCAAATAGGTGGTGTATTGCTCAAACACAGGCTTATCCAGGCCGTATTTGGCATTAATGTTTTCCATTACGGCAGGGGGCAATGGACGTTCGCTTGAAAAAGGGTTGCCTGGCGCAAACCGCATCAAGAAAAAAGAGATAGTAATTAAGACCAACAACGTTGGAATAGCTTCCAAAAGGCGCTTGGCGATAAATTTCAACATAACTGTACCGTTTCGTTTTGAGCCTCACAGCGTCCGCTACCTAGGCGATACCTACATAGCGACAACCAGCCAAGGGAACCGCGTGGTGCGGCTCCCTTATCAGCTGTGAATCAGGCGTTACTCAGCCTTGATATAAAGATCTTTTGAGTAAATCTTCTCTTCGGCGTTATTGGCAGGGAAGCCACCGACTTGTGGACTAAGCAGACGTGCTTTTACATACTGGTAAATCGGCGCAATCGGCATGTCTTTTGCCATCTGGGCTTCCGCATCCAAGTACAGTTGTGTGCGCTTGTCGTCGTCTGTGGTGGTCATGGCGTTTTCCATGATCGCATCATAAGCTTGGCTATCATAATGCACACCACCTGATGAGTTGGAGCTACGCATCAAGCTGAGGAAGGTAGACGCTTCATTGTAGTCACCACACCAACCGGCGCGCGCGACATCAAAATTACCTTCATCTTTGGTGCTCAGGTAGGTTTTCCACTCTTGGTTATTAAGTGCAACATCAACACCCAGCTTGTCTTTCCACATTTGACCGATTGCGACGGCCAGCTTTTTGTGGTTTTCGCTGGTGTTATAAAGCAGTGAGAAGTCGAGCGGGTTGTCTTCACCGAACCCAGCTTCTTTGAGCAGACGCTTGGCCTCTGCATCACGCTCTTCTTGTGTCATCTTGGCGTACGCTGGCAGCTCAGGATCAAATCCAGCGGTAATTTCAGGCGTCAAGAAATACGCAGGCTTTTGCCCTTGACCCAGTAGCGCATCGGTAATCACGTTACGGTCAATCGCGTAAGACAAGGCTTTACGCACACGGACATCATCAAAGGGTTCGCGCTTGGTATTAAAGATGTAGTAGTAGCTACACAGGTTGCCCACGATAGACAAATCTTCTGGGTGCTCGTTTTTCAGGCGACGGAAATGCTCGTTCGGGATCTCATACGTCATGTCAATTTCGCCGGCCAAGTAGCGGTTCATTTCTGCGACTTGGTTTTCAATCGGCAAATAGGTCACTTTATCGAGCGTGGTATTTTCATTGTCCCAATATTGGTCGTTACGGATTAACTCAATGCGCTCATTAATCACCCAGTTGTCCACGACATAGGCGCCATTACCCACGAAGTTCTCAGGTTTGGTCCATTGGTCACCATGTTTTTCCACCGTTTCTTTGTGTACCGGCTTCATGGTGGTGTGACCCATCATCTTCACAAGATAAGGCACCGCGGTATCTAACGTTACCTGAAGGGTGTGATCGTCCAGCGCTTCAACGCCCAATGTGTCTTTATCTTTGTCACCTTTAATAATGGCTTTGGCATTCTCCATGTGGGTGTAGCCAAGGTACCAAGAGTAAGGTGACGCTGTCATCGGATCAGCCACACGCTTAAAGCTGTACTCAAAATCTTGCGCAGTAACAGGATCACCGTTAGACCATTTGGCGTCTTCACGGAGATAAAAGGTAAACACCTTGTTGTCTTCGTTTTCCCAGCGCAAAGCGACGCCAGGGATAACATTGCCGTCTGCATCCTGGTTGACCAAGCCTTCTAGCAGGTCACGAATAACATGCGACTCAGGCACGCCTTGAGTTTTATGCGGATCCAACGACGCCACTTCGGCACCGTTACCACGCACGAGCTCTTGCTCTGCCGCCAGTTGCGGCTCGCCTGTCGCGGACTCGGCTTGTTGTTTGGTTTCAGGGTTGGATTGTGAGGTCTGTTTTTGCTCTGGTTCGCTGCATCCTGCTAGAGCCAGAGAAAGGCCAGCGCCCATAAAGAGGGTTCGGGTGATCGTGTTTAGCTTCATCGTGTAACTCCATAACAATCGCTATTGCATCCATGACAATCGACGCCACGTGGCGGAGGAATCCGTTTTGCACAATCTAAAAAGATGTACTACGCCTCGCTGCGCGATTAGAGGCAAAACATTACCAAGCAACGCTGTGTTTTGCCATAAATCTGAAGTATTTTGCCATAGAATGAGATTAAAAACTCATCTTTCACTACTTAAAAGTCGCATAAAGGAATTTCAAGCTGGTAAGACGAGGCCGCGTTAGCGCTTTATTCACCACAAGAAACAAAATACGGAACAAATTGCTATTTATACTGAATCTGGGGGCATTGGCACTAATGCTGAACTAGCTTGCGGTCGAAAAAACACACAAGCCTCTCTCTATCTTCGCAATCTCAGTGACTTTGACTGCCAATATGCGTCAAATGTTACTTAATTGTAAAGCCGATACTAAACGTTATTTGTCAAAAAAACTCAACAGAAACACATGCACGTGATGTCAGACAGCTATCACGGTCACAAAATCTGAATTGAATAAGCGGTAATGGTGTCTGTCAGAGGAAACGCTCACCGCGAATAGATGCGGGGATCAGGCACGGATGTCGAACGGAGGGAGAACGTAGAAACGGCTGCTTCGGTAGGCTTGAGTGGTGATAATGTCGCAACAAAGCCAGCTTCGCAGGCTGGCTTTGTTCTATAAACCACTATTTTTTGGCATCGTCGGGACTAAAAACGGGGCCACTATCGGATGAACGATCACTGGCCTGATCGCGCAGAACACGGTTGTCCTCACGTGCTTTTTCCATTTCTGGCATGACCTCGTTAAGCATTTCTTTGATTTTCTTGTTGCTATAGCGCTTGTGTTTCATTGTGTCCTCCTGAACTCATCAGTATTTGGCACAGTCACTCGCGGAACAACGACCGAGTCCACTCGACTGTTACGCCAGTACAAACCGCTTGTGCAATTTTTAAGCTACACCTTCATCGTCAATAAAGCAAAATATTGCCGAAAAGGCACGCCAAACATCTTTGCCCCCCACAACATCTCGACGTCTCAACCCAGAGCCATAGCGGATATCGGCCCGCTCTCGGCTTAGTTTAATAACATTTGCTGATAATAAGCGGCTGTTTAGACGAAATACCAATATTGACGCTTTTTTAAACAAACGATATTGTTATTCGGCGCTCTATCCCCCATCATTGTGTTGTTGATGAGCTGTTCCCGATCATCAACCTAATTTTTCTTCCGACAAGAGAGTAAAAAGCAAGACTATGAGACCACAAAGCTCAACCTCGCGCCCTTTATGCGCACGCGTTCGCCATGGTTACAACCCAAATAAAGGAAAAAAACCACAGGTTAACCGCTAACGCGGTGTTGATGTTAAAAACACCTCTTTAATAGCCTCCAAATGGAGGCTATTTTTTTGTCTTTATATCGCGATACTGACGACGAATCAGGGCGTAATCCTACTCACGGGCGACCGCAAAGCGAGCAAGTTAGCGTTTGCACAATGCGTTATCGCGAGCGGATTTGCGTTGCAAATTGCGAGTTCTCGCCCTCAAGCGCTACGCAATCGCGACATCACGATGCCGAACCGCTGGTATACGGGCGTTTCAAAAAGTAGGCACCCCTTTTGCAATATCTAGATTACTAGACCAACGCCATTGCTTGTCAGGGGGTATCACATGGGACAATCCACACCAATTTTGTTTAATGATCGTCACATCTTGCCCGGGGGCCGGATACCTCTTCGGATCCCAGCAGGCGACTCGTTAGACACACTCGTATTCGCGTTAAAGCATGGACTCCCTATCGGAGTGTGTATGGCGGAAACACAAGCCCAGCGCTCTCATGTGGATATTGGCACCTTTATTGAAATTGAGGACTATACCCGAAGCCAAGAAGATGGCTGCTTAGTGATCACGGCACGGGGAACCGCACGCTTTGCGATTCATGCGTTTAACCAGCAGCACAACCACATCTTGTTTGCCTCGGTCAACGCATTACCTCGGTGGCCTGATTGCCACGTCGACAAACAAAGCGAGCCTCTCGTGGAGCGCTTACAGTCGATGTTTGAGCGCTACCCTGAACTACAACAAATGCACCGA
Source organism: Salinivibrio sp. ML290 (assembly GCF_001995695.1). Lineage (NCBI taxonomy): Bacteria > Pseudomonadati > Pseudomonadota > Gammaproteobacteria > Vibrionales > Vibrionaceae > Salinivibrio > Salinivibrio sp. ML290. Next base: position 23,970 of record NZ_MUEY01000010.1, read on the forward strand.
GAGACCGAGTTCTCCAATTTGGCGTGGTTATGCCAGCGCTGGTTAGAGCTGCTGCCGCTCCCCACCGGGGAAAAACAACAGTTGATGGCGAACAGTTCCTGTGTCGCCACACGGGATTATCTGTTGAGCATGATGCAAGATCCCCATTAAACCGTTTTTATTGCTGCCTTGCTATTTGCCCTTTTTATTCATCTGCTTGATTGGGCGAGGTAACGCGACGCGTTACCTCTTTTTTTTGCCTTCACCCTTTTGTCCCACTTTCCTGACTTGCTCACACTTTACTGCTCCGGTAAATACCTAGTCGCTTGAGCTTCAGGTAAACTAGGCACATTGATTTTTTCTCAGGAAACGACGCAATGATCCAACAGGTTTCAGATCAGCATTCACAACGTATCGTCGCGATCGGTGGCGGGCATGGTCTGGGGCGCGTCTTATCGGCATTGGGAATATATGGCGAGCAGGTAACAGGCATTGTTACCACAACCGATAACGGGGGATCCACTGGCCGTATCCGTGCATGCCAAGGGGGGATAGCCTGGGGCGACATTCGTAACTGCCTCAACCAATTAATCACCGAGCCCTCGGTCGGCTCCATGCTGTTTGAATATCGCTTTAAAGGGAAAGGTGAGCTGAACGGGCATAATTTGGGCAACCTGATCCTTACGGCACTGGATAACCTCTCAGTCCGTCCGCTTGAAGCCATCCAACTTATTCGCGATCTGCTAGATATCCGCCCTAATTTACTGCCGATGTCCGAGCACCCTGCTGAGCTTGCCGCGTTAACGCCAGAGGGTGAGACGGTGTCGGGAGAAACACATATTGATGAGCTAAGCGCTCCCCCGACGCGTCTCTTTTTGTCCCCAACCGTCCCCGCGACCCGCGAAGCCATTGAGGCTATCGAGCAGGCTGACTTGATTTTGCTCGGCCCTGGCAGTTTTTTAACCAGTGTAATGCCGCCGCTGCTCGTCCCCGAACTCAGCCGTGCGTTGAAACATACACAGGCCAAACTGGCGTTTATTAGAAACCTTGGCAAGGAAATCGGGCCGGCGGGTGACATGTCATTAGCCACTATGCTTGCTTGGTGCGAGCGTGCAATGGGTGGGAAAGAAATCGATATTGTGATCGGAGAACAAAACGCGTCGCAGCTCGCCACACGTTACCAACAAAAAGAGGCCAGCTTGGCCTCCTCAAATCATCATTGGCGTCATGACAGGGATAAACTACGTCAAGCTGTTGATGAAGTTTTGCTCGACGGCCATTTCTCGGTAGGTAGAGGCCGTTCCTCGTAACATCTCGGTCAGCTCATCTAAATGATGTGTCATCCACTCCTGTTGCCCTTGCTTGACGCGTGATTCACACTCACGCGCCATCTCGGCCAGATCATCCGCCCCAAAACTGGCAGCACTGCTTTTGATCGCATGGCTGATCTCGCGAACTTGCTCGATCGATGGCGAACCAGACAATTGAGAATGGTATTGGGATAGCTCGTCGCTAAATACAGTGAGCAAAACCGTCACCGTATCCTCGCCTACTTCTGATTTCAGTCGACGTAATGTTTCAGTATTTACTGTGGTGGCCATACATCCATTCCTATCATTCATGCGCCGCAGATTTTTGCCAAGCTTGTAGTTTTCGGTACAAGGTTGAAGGGCTAACTTCAAGTAACCCCGCCGCTTGCGGGATATTGCCATTACACACGTCGATCGCGACTTCAATAGCACGTTTTTCCGTTTTCCATAATGGTTCTATATCGGCTTTCATCACCACTGGCGATGCTGGCTTGACGGGCTCGTGAGTTGCTGATGCGCTGTTCGCCGTTTCCGATCGCGTGTTATCCCCTGTAGATGCAATTTCAGCACCAGAAACGCGAGCGACTGGCGATGGTAGCATCTCTTTGCTGACTTCTTCGCCGTTATGCAACACCACTATGTTACGGATCACGTTTTGCAGCTGCCGAACATTGCCTGGCCAGTCGTATCGAAGGAGCTGAGTGGTCACTTCGTCACTAAAACGACAAAAATCTTTGCCTTCTTCAGCGGAAAACAGCGCGAGTAAGGCGTTGGCAATGGCGATCACATCGTCTCCACGCTCTCTTAAAGGCGGCAACTCGAGTGGAATAACGTGCAAGCGGTAGTAGAGATCTTCCCGGAATTTCCCCTGCTGTACTTGGAGCCAGGGATCGCGGTTAGTGGCACAGACAAACCGGACATCCACCGACTTTACTTGCGAGGAGCCGACCTTTTGAAAACTCCCCGTTTGAATGAAACGTAGCAGTTTGGATTGCAAATCCATATCCATTTCGCAAATTTCATCCAAGAACAAGGTGCCACCATTGGCCATTTCTGCGGCCCCTTCACGCTCAGACGCAGCGCCAGTAAAGGCTCCTTTCACATGACCAAATAACTCACTTTCAATCAAATCTTTCGGGATAGCCGCGCAATTCAGTGCAATAATTGGCTTGTTACTTCGCGTACTGGCAGCATGAATCGCTTCTGCGCATACCTCTTTACCGGTCCCGCTTTCACCGGTAATAAACACCGTGGCTTTACTGGGCGCAGCCGATTCGATCACACGGTACACCGCCTGCATCGGCAGACTGCGACCAATAAACCCGTGGTATTCACTTTCCTGTTTGGTCGCTTTCCCCGGATGACTCGGCTTGGGTTTGAGCGACTTATTGACCGTGACACGCAACTGATCGGCTTCACAAGGCTTGATCAAAAAGTCATTGGCACCATGACGCATGGCATCGACAGCGGCATCAATCGAGCCATGAGCGGTCATAATAATCACGGGTAAATCGGGCGCGACTGCTCGCACTTTGGCAAGTACATCAATGCCCGACATATCCGGCAGGCGTAGATCTAAGATCATCAGTGCTAACTGATCGCCTTCTTGCTCGAAAAAAGCCATCGCATCCTGACCCGTCCCTACAATGGTGACATCCACATCTAAGGGGTTAAGGTAGGATTTATATAACGCCGCAACCGACGCCGTATCTTCCACCATCAATATTCGTTTACTGGGTGATAGTGCTGGCATGTATCCTCCAAGAATCGCATCGCGGCGTGTAGCGATAACTCACTCAGTTGCACGAGCGTATGCGAAATGCGTTGCATTATGCAATTGTGCCCTCATTGTAGCTGGGCGAGTCCGTTAAAACCACACGTTTTGTCGATGTAATGGCTATCTTTTATTTTTGGCACGCCAAATGCATCTATTCCAGTGACCCTCAGGGGTCACCTAGCCAACTGACGTTGTTTGTGAGTTTTCACTCACTGAAACACTGTAGCCAACCTGTCATTTAGGTTGGCTTTTTTTTACTTCACGCGGTGCTTTTTCATCCCATTAGCTGTTTACAATAAACTGCTCGCGCAGCGCTTGTAACTGATCTCGCAATTGTGCCGCGGTTTCAAACTCAAGGTTCTGCGCTGCCTCAAACATCTGACTTTCCAGTTTTTTGATTTCAGCATCAATTTGTTGTGGTGACTTCAACGCATAGTCCGCATCAGGCTCGGCAACGGCACGCAACGATTTGACTGCTGGTTTCGCGGTTTTGCCCCGTTTACCCGTGCCTATCTCCATCACGTCCATCACTTTCTTATTCAGTTTCTGTGGCGTGATACCATGCGCCTCATTATGTGCAATTTGCTTCGCCCGGCGTCGCTCCGTTTCATCAATGGCGCGTTTCATCGACTTGGTGATCGAATCGCCATATAAAATCGCTTTACCGTGAAGGTTACGTGCTGCACGGCCAATGGTTTGAATTAATGAACGTTCAGAGCGCAAAAAGCCTTCTTTATCCGCATCCAAAATCGCGACCAAAGACACCTCAGGCATATCTAACCCTTCACGAAGCAAGTTAATCCCGACCAAGACATCAAACTCACCAAGACGGAGATCCCGAATAATTTCCATGCGCTCCACCGTATCAATATCAGAATGAAGGTAACGCACTCGCACATCATGCTCTTGCATGTATTCGGTTAAGTCTTCTGCCATACGCTTGGTCAAGGTCGTCACCAGCACGCGCTCGTCTCGCTCACGACGAGCACGTACCTCAGAAAGCAAGTCATCCACTTGAGTGGCGACCGGACGCACTTCTATTTCAGGATCGATAAGCCCCGTTGGACGCACCACTTGATCAATGATATCCGCGCCCGATTTCTCAGCTTCATAGTTACCCGGCGTGGCGGAAACATACACGGTTTGTGGCGCGAGTGCCTCAAACTCATCAAATTTTAGCGGTCGGTTATCCAACGCTGAAGGCAGCCGAAACCCATAGTCCACCAAGGTCTCTTTACGCGAGCGATCGCCTTTGTACATGGCACCAATTTGCGACACGGTGACGTGCGACTCGTCGATGATCAACAGTCCATCGGCGGGTAAATAATCAAACAAGGTCGGTGGTGGTTCGCCTTCTGCACGACCACTCAAATAACGCGAGTAGTTTTCGATACCCGAGCAATAGCCCAGCTCATTCATCATCTCAATATCAAACTGCGTTCGCTGTGTGATGCGCTGCTCTTCCAGCAGTTTATTATGCTCAAGCAGTGTTTTTTTACGTGCCGATAGCTCCGTTTTTATCTGCTCCACTGCTTCGAGAATACGCTCTCGTGGAGTGACATAGTGCGTCTTAGGGTAGATGGTGCAACGAGGCATGTCTTTGACACTCACCTGCCCCGTTAAGGGATCAAACACGCTGATGGTTTCCACCTCGTCGTCAAACAGCTCCACCCGTATGGCATCTTTGTCCGATTCAGCCGGAAAGATATCGATGACTTCACCGCGAACGCGAAAAGTTCCGCGCTCAAAGGCCATATCATTGCGGGTGTACTGCAACTCAGCGAGGCGTTGTAAAATGGTACGCTGGTCTAAAAAGTCACCGCGGCGAATGTGAAGCATCATTTTTAAATACGAATCAGGGTCACCCAAGCCGTAAATAGCAGAGACCGACGCCACAATCACCACATCACGGCGTTCCATCAACGCTTTTGTCGCCGACAAACGCATCTGCTCAACGTGATCATTAATCGACGCATCTTTTTCTATGAAGGTGTCTGTCGAAGGCACATATGCCTCTGGTTGATAATAATCGTAGTAAGAAACGAAGTACTCCACCGCATTGTCAGGGAAAAACTCGCGCATCTCCCCATAAAGCTGCGCCGCCAATGTTTTATTGGGAGCCAATATCATAGTAGGGCGATTGAGCTCAGCAATGACATTGGCCATGGTGAACGTTTTTCCCGACCCTGTTACCCCCAGCAGCGTTTGATGGGCAAGACCGGCCTCTAACCCTTCACACAGACGATGGATGGCCTCAGGCTGATCACCTGATGGTTTAAAAGCAGAATGCAGCGTAAATGTTTTACTCATGAACCTATCCTGTTTGGGGCTGACCACGATGTCCAGCTTGGGGCGCTAACGCGAAAAGTCTATTGTCCTGACTCGCCCTGCGGAGTCAACGATTGCGGTTAACTACTGACAAACTGCCAATTGCGATCTTTTTCGTCTTGGACGCTTGATCTCATGAAGGTGTCTAGGTAACCTATCGTTCCTCTTTTGGCATGCAGCCATTGCAGCCAGCTTGTCTAAGCGAAAACAAAGCGCTAAGCAACAAAGCTCTGAGCGAAGACGGGCTCTAAGCTAGAACAAAGCACTAAACGCATCGAGCACGAAACAAATCAAGTGCAAAGAGCATAGAGTGCAATAAAGATAAACCTCTAAATCATGCGTTTTCGCGCGTATTTCTATTGAATATCCTCTCTTATCACTTTTTTATCCCCGATACTCAAGGGTTGAACAAATAGCGACCTGTGCATAATCCACGATCTTTTTTTTTTCAAACTGATCGCATTAAAAAAAGCACAAACATTAAAAATCAATACCTTATAGTCATTCCCATGCCGACGATAGCTGCGTCAAGCTTGTATAAAATCAGTCACATAGTCAGTTGATCAAGATCCACACACATGGTTATCCACAGAATCTGTGGGTAACCGCTGAGAGCCCTTTCATTACCGGCCGTGTAAAAAGTCAAGAAAAAAATAGCCTCTATGCTCAATCACTCGCCACTATGATGCTTTTATCAGCGTCGCTGGCTAGCTTTTCAGCAGTCGATTGAAAAGACAGATTTTATTGCTTTTCATCAGTTGACACCTTTCGAGGTGCTCGCTAACATTCGCCCCGTTCTCAAGGCAATTCCCCCTTAGTTCAGTTGGTAGAACGGCGGACTGTTAATCCGTATGTCGCAGGTTCGAATCCCGCAGGGGGAGCCACTATCTTGAGATAAGATAGACATTGCAAAAGTGAGCACCCTTTCTGCTGCGCAGAATATGTCGCAGGACTAGGCGTCCCCGTCGAATCCCGCAGGGGGGAGCCACTATCTTGAGACCTCACAGAACACAATAGCGACACGATTCCCCCATAGTTCAGTTGGTAGAACGGCGGACTGTTAATCCGTATGTCACTGGTTCGAGTCCAGTTGGGGGAGCCAAATTTATGTCTCTGTTCTCCTTGACCTATCCTACTTTCTCCGTGATCTCATCACACACTCTTACCGTGATCGAACACGCTACGCTGCCACTACCCCTAGATTAAGGTGCGCGCGTAAAGCGTCACTAACAGCTTACAGCGAACCAAGCAAAAACCCTGCTTGATGGCGGTTGTTATAGCCGCCTCAAAGGTCGATAATAGGCAGATCACAAAAACATTAAATGATTAAACAGCATGGCTGAGTATTTGTTGCTACTGGTGGGCACAGTATTGGTCAATAACTTCGTACTGGTGGAGTTTTTGGGCTTGTGTCCATTCATGGGCGTATCAAAAAAACTGGAAACAGCAATTGGGATGGGGCTTGCCACAACCTTCGTGTTGACCTTGGCATCAGTGAGCTCGTATCTGGTTGAAACCTATATTCTTATCCCACTTGATCTCGGATACCTGCGCACACTGAGCTTTATCTTAGTGATTGCCGTGGTGGTGCAGTTCACGGAAATGGTGGTGCATAAGACCAGTCCAACACTGCACCGACTATTGGGCGTATTCCTACCTTTGATTACCTCAAACTGTGCGGTACTCGGGGTGGCCTTGCTCAATGTGAAACAACAGCACAGCTTTATCGAATCGATTATTTACGGTTTTGGGGCGGCCTGTGGTTTCTCGCTGGTTCTCGTTTTATTCGCTGCAATGCGCGAGCGCATTGCAGCCGCTGACGTACCCGCGCCTTTCAAAGGCGCGTCAGTGGCAATGATTACCGCAGGATTAATGTCGCTCGCCTTTATGGGCTTTACAGGACTGGTGACTTTATCATGAGTGGAATAGTGATAGCGGTGGTTGTGCTTACCGCGCTCGCCGCCATATTCGGTGCAATCCTAGGTTTCGCCTCGATTCGCTTTAAGGTGGAGGCGGATCCTATTGTCGATCAAATTGATGCCATTCTGCCGCAAACGCAATGTGGCCAATGCGGTTACCCTGGCTGTCGCCCCTATGCCGAAGCCATTGCCAATGGTGACGAGATTAACAAGTGTCCGCCAGGTGGCCAGCAAACGATTGAAAATTTGGCTGATTTGATGGGCGTCGAAGCGACCGAACTCGCCCACGATGAAGAAAAAAGTATCAAAACCGTTGCCTTCATTCATGAAGAAGATTGCATCGGCTGCACCAAGTGCATTCAGGCCTGTCCGGTCGATGCGATTGTCGGCAGTACCAAAGCGATGCATACCGTGATCGAGCAAGATTGTACTGGGTGTGATTTATGTGTTGCCCCCTGTCCGACCGACTGTATTGAAATGATCCCCGTTCAGGACACCCCTGAAACCTGGAAATGGAAGCTTGAACAAATTCCCGTTGTAGATGTCACTGAGAGTCAGAGAGCACGCGCCTGATGGACAGCCTTATAGAACAAATAAAACATGGCCAGATCTGGGATTTCCATGGCGGCATTCATCCGCCTGAGCATAAAACTCAGTCGAATCACGGCGCCATTTTAGAAAAGATACTCCCTACCGAGCTGGTTATCCCGCTAAAGCAACATATTGGCAGCAAAGGAAAATTATGCGTGAGCCAGGGCGATCGGGTATTCGCGGGGCAAGCCCTCACTGAGACGGATATTCAACAATGTGTGCCGGTACATGCGCCGACATCGGGCACCGTGATTGCCATCGAAGATAGAACCATCGCGCATCCTTCAGGCTTGTCCGACCGTTGCGTGGTGATTCAGCCCGATGGAAAAGATGAGTGGGGACCTAAACCTGCCCTACCGGCTTATCAAACCCAGCCGCCAGAGCAATTGATCGATCATATCCGCTCTATGGGCATTGCTGGAATGGGAGGCGCTGGCTTTCCAACCGCAAGAAAACTGCAAAGTGGCTTGGCGCGTACTGAAGTACTTATCATCAACGCCGCAGAATGTGAGCCTTATATCACCGCCGACGATCGGCTGATGCAAGATTGCGCAGATGAAATCGTCGCAGGGGTACAAATTCTTAATCACATTGTTAAGCCTAAGCTGTCCGTGATTGGCATTGAAGATAATAAGCCAGAGGCTATCGCTGCGCTTAAAGCAGCGGTGAAAGCCGCTGAAGAGGACATACTCATCCAGGTAGTACCTACCAAGTACCCATCTGGCGGTGAAAAGCAGCTGATTCAAATCATTACCGGCAAAGAAGTCCCAGCCAAAGCCTTTCCCGCCAGTATTGGTGTGCTTATGCAAAACATCGGGACCACTTATGCGATCAAACGCGCCGTGCTAGATGGCGAGCCGCTGATCAAGCGTGTGGTCACTTTGACTGGGAAAACACTCAAAACCCAGCAAAACCGGTGGGCACTACTTGGCACGCCAATTGGCGAATTGTTGGCGCATCATGGTTACAAGGCTGAGAAAAAACTGCCTCGGGTGATTATTGGTGGCCCGATGATGGGCTTTACCGTCCCACATACACAAGTGCCTGTGACTAAAACCACCAACTGTGTACTGGTGCCAACGCGCAAGGAAATTGCGCCTGCCAAGCAAGAGATGGCCTGCATTCGTTGCAGTGCCTGTGCCGATGTTTGTCCCGCTCACCTGTTGCCCCAGCAATTGCAGTGGTATGCCAAAGATCAGGACTACGACAAGTGCCAAGACTATGATCTCTTCGATTGTATTGAATGCGGCGCCTGTGCCTATGTGTGTCCGAGTGAGATCCCACTGGTGCAATACTATCGCCAGGCTAAAGCGGAAATTCGTGAAATTGAAGCGGAAAAAGAAGCCGCGGAGCGCGCACGTCAACGTTTTGAAGCCAAAAAAGCGCGAATGGAACGTGAAAAACAGGAACGAGAAGAAAAACATCGCAAAGCGGCCGAGCGTCGCAAGCAAGCGGCGCAACAAAACACTGGCTCGGGTGATGCGCTTAACGCTGCGGTAGAGCGCGTGAAGGCGAAAAAAGCCGCGCAATCGGCATCGAGTGATGTCAAACCTGCTGTTGCGGCGGCGATCGCACGGGCCAAAGCGAAACAAGCCGAAGCGGCAAAAACCGGCAGTGATGAGCCAGACAACAGTGAAATGATGAAATTGCGCGAAGAGCGTAAGCGTCAAGCGCGAGAGCGTAAGGCGGCCAAAGAGGCGCAAAAAGCTTCAGCAGCTGCTGATTCACAGGCAACATCCGACAGCAACTTGAGTCAAGACGGCAAGAAAGACGCAGTCGCCGCAGCCGTTGCCCGTGCCAAAGCACGCAAAGCGGCTCAGCAAAACGATGCCAAGGCAGAGCCAACACCGGCGGCCGAGCAATCATCCGCCGCAGAAAACACGACGGCACAAACGGATGACGCCGGCGACAAAAAAGCGGCCGTCGCAGCCGCGGTTGCCCGCGCTAAAGCACGTAAAGCTGCTCAGCAAAGCGATACCAAGGAAGAGCCAACACCCGCGGCCAAGCAATCATCCGCCGCAGAACACACGACGGCACAAACGGATGACGCTGGCGACAAAAAAGCCGCTGTCGCCGCCGCGGTTGCCCGCGCTAAAGCACGTAAAGCCGCTCAGCAAAGCGATGCCAAGGCAGAGCCAACACCYGCGGCCGAGCAATCATCCGCCGCAGAAAACACGATGGCACAAACGGATGACGCTGGCGATAAAAAAGCCGCAGTCGCCGCCGCGGTTGCCCGTGCCAAAGCACGTAAAGCGGCCCAGCAAGGCGACACCAAGGTACAACCTGAGACGGCTGCCGATACGCCATCCGACGCTGCAGACACCGCGCCTGCAACCGACGAAGCTAACGACAAAAAAGCCGCTGTCGCAGCCGCCGTCGCGCGTGCTAAGGCGCGTAAAGCCGCACAACAATCACAAGAAGATAAGGAATAACCCACGTGGCGTTTTTCATTGCAAGTTCACCACACGCCCACAACAAACGTTCCACCAGCCATATTATGCTGACGGTGCTTCTCTGTGCCCTGCCCGGTTTGGCCGCACAGTGGTATTTCTTCGGCTGGGGCGTACTGGTTCAATTAACCTTGGCGGTAATCACGGCATGGTCAACCGAAGCACTGGTCATGCGATTACGTCATCGCCCCGTGATGGCTTACCTTCGCGATAATAGCGCCCTACTCACGGCGTTTTTATTGGCCGTCGCGATCCCACCGATGGCGCCTTGGTGGGTGATCGTTATAGGTACCGCGTTTTCTATTATTGTTGCCAAGCATATCTATGGCGGATTAGGACAGAACCTCTTCAATCCAGCCATGGTTGGCTATGTGGTCCTCCTCATCGCTTTTCCGGTGCAAATGACCACCTGGTTACCGCCAGAGAGTCTCGCCACCCATAGTTTGACCATTACCGATACCCTCGCGGCGATTTTTGGCGGCTATACCTTAGATGGTTTTAGCGTCAACCAATTGCGTATGACCGTGGATGGCGCCACCATGGCGACGCCTCTGGATACCATTAAAACTGCGCTCGCAGGCGGTCAAACCGTCAGTGAAGCCTTGCAACAGCCCATTTTCTCAGCGCTAGGCGGTAAAGGTTGGGCTTGGGTAAACACGCTTTACCTACTCGGTGGTTTGGTGCTTATCCAACGTGGCATTATCAATTGGCATATTCCTGTCGCGGTACTCGTCGCCTTGTTTGCTTGTTCATTACTCGGCCACTTGGTCGCACCGGATCAACTCGCGTCGCCCCTGATTCATTTGTTGTCTGGCGCGACCATGCTCGGGGCGTTTTTTATCGCCACCGATCCGGTGTCGGCCTCCACCACCGACCGTGGTCGGTTATGGTTTGGTGGCCTGATTGGGGTGTTGGTGTATTTAATACGTACTTGGGGCGGCTACCCAGATGGTGTCGCGTTTGCGGTGATCATTGCCAACTTGTGCGTTCCATTGATTGATTATTACACCAAACCAAGAACGTATGGGCATGCCACAAACCGTGCGGAGAAGAAGTCAAAGTCATGATTGATACTATAAAAAAACATGGGGGCATTCTCGCGGTCGCAGCCCTCTTGTCGACAGCACTGGTGGCGGTCACTCACGCGCTAACCGAAGACACCATTAAAGAGCAGCAGCAAATTCAATTATCAAAGGCGCTCAATCAGGTGATCCCAGAAGAAAGGCACGATAATCCGCTACATCAAAGCTGCCGCCTTATCGAAAATAAGGATGCACTGGGCACCGATGACGCCCAGCCTTTTTATGTTGCCACCCTAGGCGGTGAGGTCAGTGCCGTTGCTATTCAAGCTATTGCCCCTAATGGCTACAATGGTGCCATTAAGGTATTAATTGGCATGGATGCGACCAACCATCAGGTGCTGGGTGTGCGGGTTCTCGAGCATAACGAAACCCCAGGACTGGGAGATAAAGTGAGTTTGCGGGTATCAGATTGGATCCGTAGCTTTAGCGGCAAAACCGTCACCAGCGAAGACGATGCGCGTTGGGCGGTCAAAAAAGACGGCGGGCAGTTTGATCAGTTTACCGGCGCCACCATTACCCCGCGCGCGGTTGTTGGCGCCGTCAAAAAAGCGGCTTGGTTTGTGAGCCAACACCAAGACGCGCTGATCAACCAACCGGTTAATTGCGGAGGAGCGTCATGAATAGCGCCCACAAAGAGCTAATGAAAAATGGCTTGTGGAGTAATAACCCAGCGTTTGTGCAGCTACTAGGTTTGTGCCCACTGTTGGCGGTATCCGCTACCGTCACCAATGCACTTGGCCTTGGGATCGCGACCTTGGCCGTACTCGTCGGCTCCAATTTGATTGTGTCACTGATTAGGGACTGGGTACCCAAAGAAGTGCGCATTCCTATTTTCGTGATGGTGATTGCTTCACTGGTGACCTGCGTGCAACTGGTCATGAATGCGTATGCTTACGGCCTTTATCAATCGCTCGGTATTTTTATCCCATTGATTGTCACCAACTGTATCATCATCGGCCGCGCCGAAGCCTTTGCCTCTAAAAACCCTGTCGGCTTGTCGGTGAGTGATGGTTTTTGGATGGGCACCGGTATGACAGTAGCCTTGGTGGTATTAGGGGCTATTCGCGAAATTATCGGCAATGGCACCTTGTTTGATGGTGCCGACCTCTTGCTCGGCGACTGGGCTGCCGCGCTTAGGATTGAGATTTTTCAATTCGACACCAAGTTTCTGTTAGCCATATTACCACCGGGCGCGTTTCTCGCGGTCGGCTTTCTTATCGCGTTGAAGAACATCATTGATACACACCTTGCCAGTAAAACAGAAAAAGACGACAAGCCGGTGATTGAGCGCGCACGGGTGACGGGTAATCAATGATCCACAGGATAGGGTAAATGAATAAAGAAAAACGACGACAAATTCTGGAGCGCCTGCGCGATAACAACCCGAATCCGCAAACGGAGCTCAATTGGTCAACCCCTTTCGAGTTACTGATCGCGGTGTTACTGTCTGCGCAAGCAACCGATGTGAGTGTCAATAAAGCCACCGATAAGCTGTATCCGGTGGCCAATACGCCCGAAGGGCTACTGGCATTGGGCGTGGATGGGGTGAAGTCATATATCAAAAATATTGGCTTATTCAATTCCAAAGCGGAAAACGTGATTAAAACCTGCCGCGCCTTGATTGAGCAACACCATGGCGAGGTACCAGAAAGTAGAGAGGCGCTAGAAGCCTTGCCCGGCGTGGGACGCAAAACCGCCAATGTGGTACTCAACACCGCGTTTGGTTGGCCCACCATCGCCGTGGATACCCATATTTTTCGCGTGTCCAATCGTACCAAGTTCGCGATGGGTAAAAACGTCAATGACGTGGAAGAAAAACTGATCAAGGTGGTGCCTAAAGAATTTAAGGTCGATGTGCACCACTGGCTAATTCTGCATGGACGCTACACCTGCCTCGCACGAAAACCTCGCTGTGGCAGTTGTATCATTGAAGATTTATGTGAGTACAAAGAAAAAGTTTATCCAGATAGCTAACGCCGTCAACGGCGAGCACTGGCAAGCCAAAAAGGAGCAACGTCATGTCAAACGGCAGAATTCTACACACCATGATCCGCGTCGGTGATCTAGACCGTGCTATCAAGTTTTATACCGAAGTAATGGGAATGCGTTTGTTACGCACCAATGAAAACGAGCAGTACAAATATAGCTTGGCGTTTGTCGGCTATAGCGATGAATCAGAAGGCGCCGTGATTGAGCTGACCTACAACTGGGGCGAAAGCGAGTACGATCACGGTAACGCCTTTGGTCATATCGCGATCGGTGTGGATGATGTTTACGCGACCTGCGATCAAATTCGTCAAGCGGGCGGCAATATCACCCGCGAGCCAGGCCCTGTCAAAGGCGGTAGTACTGAAATCGCCTTCGTGACTGACCCTGATGGCTACAAATTGGAGCTTATCCAAAACAAAAGTGCCTCTGCGGGGCTGAACGGCTAACACAGCAAGACACGTCAYAAAAATAAGCCCGGCATTCGATGCCGGGCTTTTTCGTGCTGTCTATGTTGTATCGGAGGCATACACTGTCTGTGATAACCTCTGTGGCTGTCGCCTATAACAAGGTTCTTCCTAACGAAATCACCACACGGCGGTTTTTACTGCGCCCAATTGGGTCGTCGTTGTCAGCAATTGGACGGCGTTCGCCATAAGCCTCAACGGTAATCCGATCTTCAGGTAAGCCCAGCGAGGTAAAGTAGTCGCGCAATTTCTTCGCTCGTCGCTCTGACATTTGCTGATTGGCTTCACGGGTGCCACGCGCATCAGAGTAGGTCGCCACTAGCACCAAATCGATATCATCGCTGTAACGAACAAACTCGGCTATCTGCGTCAATCGTTGGCGGCTTGCTTTGGTCAACTCATCGCTGTTTTCTTGATAACGCAAGACGGTAAAGGAAATGTCCTCAAACGCATACGGCAATAACTTATTCAGACACCGGCTAAATTCATTATATGGCGAGCCAAATGCCACCGCCGATAACGCCACATCCACCTGTCGCTGCTGACGCTGCCAGTCTTTAAAGCTAAACGTGGGGAATCGTCCCGCCTCTAGCTCGCTCAGCATCGCCCAAGCCGTTTGACCGCCCACATAGCCATCAAATTGTTTGAAGAACTGGAGTTGGTCCATATAGCGTGCCGGCTCTCCGGGCATCCAGTCAGCGGGCATGGAAAGCAGTGACACCTGCGCGGTCTCACCCATGGGCCGCTGCATATCGAGTGAGAAATCGAGATTCATGTCCTTACTGGCTCGTGATGTGAACGATGCTTGCCCGTACCCTGGCACGTCATGCTCTAGACGGCACTCAATGGGCGTATCAATTGTCACGGTCCAGCTCGACTCCCCCAACGATGCCACGTATTGCTTGTTAGCAGACGCCTGGTTGGGCAAAAGAAGAGCAACACATGACACCACCACTGGGATAAAGCGCCATTTCATTAAATCAACAGGACAAAACGCCATTACAGACTCCGTACGTCGCGTGATTCTGTCTTCACGCACAGTTTACTGCTTGAAAGGTTGCGCGAGTCACCGCTGCTGCAGTGACCAAAACATGGCTTAGACAAAAACAAATGGTTATAAAGTTATCGACACGTTACACGCCGACTTTAGCTTAACGCCACTATTTGCGATAATCATCCTTTTCTTATTATTCGTAAAGTGACATCAGCATGAGCCAAGCAAGTGATCCAAATAGTCTCAAAGCCCGATTCCGTGGTTATTTCCCTGTCGTTGTCGACGTTGAGACAGCCGGCTTCAATGCCCAAACCGATGCACTGCTAGAGATTTGTGCTGTCACCTTAAAAATGGACGAGCAAGGCTGGTTATCGCCAGACAAAAAGCTGCACTTTCATGTCACCCCGTTTGAGGGCGCTAACCTTGAACCCGCCGCCCTAGAGTTCACCGGTATCCGTGACCCATATAGCCCACTACGCGGCGCGGTTGATGAAGGCGAGGCCTTGCGGGAAATCTTTAAGCTTATCCGTAAAGAACAAAAAGCAGCGGAATGCCAACGCACCATTATGGTCGCCCACAACGCTAATTTCGATCACAGCTTTGTGATGGCCGCCGCCGAGCGGGCACAATTAAAACGTAACCCGTTCCACCCTTTCGCCACCTTTGATACCGCCGCCCTGAGCGGACTGGCGCTCGGGCAAACAGTGTTGGCGAAAGCTTGCCAAACGGCGCAAATCCCGTTCGATAATAAAGAGGCGCACAGTGCGCTCTATGATACCGAGCGCACCGCTGAGCTATTCTGTGAAATCGTCAATCGTTGGAAACGCTTGGGCGGTTGGCCCCTGCCTTCCACCTCGGAGAGCACAGCGTCCCCCTCTACCTAATCACGTTGGTGTAAAGACCGTATACGCACAGTCAGGTCGGCAACAACGCAACCTTTGCGTTGCTACCGACCCTGCATGCTTGACGCCAAACGTGTTCACAAATCACAAAAAGTTCAGCTTATAGTTGTTAACAATTTGTTTGCGGTCACATTTTTGTGATCTTATTTTGGTCTTTATTTCGTTATCAGACTAACCACTATTAAACAGGCACATAAGGAGTGAGCGACAAAAAACGAGTGTAAGAATCATGTTAAATAGGGGCTGAGCATAAGTATAACTCAAATAGAGTTTTTACTTAAAACAACTGATAGAAACATTGTCAGCCCAACCAGGTGAAATATTGTGTTACCCGTTTTGAAACCAACCTTTAACAAACGTGAAATTGGTGCCACTATTTAACCTGTAGAACATCCGACCACTTCTCATGCCCACGTAAGATGGGCACTGAAGCGGCGGCCCCAAAGAACAAGAAGCTAATTAACAAAGGAGTGAGGCGCGTTATGTCATCACTATTTAAGAAATCGCTCGTGGCAACCAGTTTATCTTTGTTAGCCGTGCAAGCACACAGTGCCGGCTTCCAAGTATCAGAAACCTCGGTATCCGGTTTGGGGCGTGCTTTTGCCGGTGAAGCCGCTATCGCAGATAATGCCGCAGTGGGCGCACGTAACGCCGCTGCCCTAACCCGCTTTAACACCACCGCTTTCTCGGGCGGCTTAACCATTATTGATCCTGATGTCCACGCGAGTGTTGGAAGTGGCGGGGATGGTCTTCTTAATAAACAAGCACTACAGGCTGCAAATCTTTCAACCGAAGAAAAAGATCTTGCTCCGACCGAGTATGTGCCCAACTTCCACTTAATTCAGCCAATTGACGAACGGCTCGCCGTTGGTTTCTCTGCCTTCTCTAATTTTGGCCTATCAACTGAATATTCAAAAGATTTTGCCGCGGGCCCGGGGGCGGGAGATACCGCTCTAGTAACGATGAACTTTAACCCCAACATAGCCTACAAACTCAATGAACAATGGAGTATCGGCGCAGGGATTAGCGCCATTTATGCAGACGCGGAGTTGAATCGGTTTGCAGGGGCAGGCGCAATTGATTTTGACGGACCCGGTCCAGGTTCTGCAACTCTATCATCATTTAACATAACCGAGCCCACAGCGAGAATAGCTCACCTCAAAGGGGACGGCTGGGGCTTTGGCTGGAACTTAGGAGTTCTTTGGGAGCTAGATGAGGATAACCGTTTTGGTCTTTCCTATCGCTCGCAAACAGATATAACACTTGAAGGAGATTACGAGGGTTTGTCAACTTATGGCACCGGGACCCCTGGACAATTCGATAAGGTTAGTGGTGAACTAGAGCTTAATTTACCAGAGGTTATCGAGTTTTCTGGCTTCCACCAGCTTAACCAACAAATCGCAGTGCACTATAGTGCCATGTATGTCGGCTGGGATAGCTTCCAAGAGCTCAAAGCTACTGGGGAACAATGTAATGATTTAGTAAACAACGTTGACAATCAGTGTCTACAAAAAGACGAAAACTGGGATAACAGCTGGCGTTATGCACTGGGTGCCACCTATACCATGGACGATCACTGGGCATTCCGTGCCGGTTATGCATACGATGAAAGTCCAGTGGATGCCGAAGATCGCACACTCAGCATCCCTGACTCTGACCGTCACTGGTGGAGCCTGGGTACGACCTACACTGCGAATGAGAACCTCTCTGTTGACGCGGGTTTCGCTTACCTAGATGGCGACCAAGTTGACGGCACTGAAGACGGGTTTGCGTTCTCAGCCGGTGGCGATGCGTACATCTATGGTTTGCAGCTGAACTACTTGTTCTAATCCCGACTGCTTAACCTAAACCCAAAGAGCCGGCCTATTAAGGCCGGCTTTTTTCGATCTATGTTCCGACCTGAATGACATTAGAAGCGATGGCTGGCCGCTATGATGGAATAACGCGACCAAGCCCCGCACACAGACATGCCGTGAACCCATCCCTGGGGGCGCCGCCGCGCCCTTTTTGCCTACTTTACTGGTCGCGACTTTCAGCAACACTGACAAGCATGAAAGAAAGTAACCAAAAAAAACCGATTACCCCTCGACACGGACAAAATTTTGCGCAAACTGGGTAGCTTAATTACAAAGCCATAGATAATTACTGCAGTGAAGCTGCAGTCACCACACCCATAACAGGAATGTTTAATGAACCCGGTAGTCATTTCAGTCTGCGTCATGCTGGCATTGGCGCTTATGCGTGTAAATGTCGTTGTCGCGCTCACGTTCAGCGCCGTCCTTGGCGGCTTGGTCGGTGGCCTTAGTATTTCCGACACCATTAGTGCCTTTGAGGGCGGACTGGGTGGCGGTGCCACCATTGCCCTGAGCTATGCGATGCTCGGCACCTTTGCCGTCGCTATCAGCCGTTCTGGGATCACGGATGTGCTTGCGCACTCGGTGATCCGCAAGTTAAACGCGCGTCCAACCGATGCCAACACCGCCACCTTTAAATATGTTGTTTTAGTCCTTTTAGGCCTGTTAGCAATTTCGTCGCAAAATGCGATTCCGGTCCACATTGCCTTTATCCCTATTGTGATCCCCCCACTATTGCATGTGTTCCAACGCTTAAAGCTCGACCGTCGTCTGGTCGCCTGTGTACTCACCTTTGGCTTAATCATGCCGTATATGGTGTTACCGGTCGGCTTTGGCGGCATCTTTTTGAACAACATTTTGCTCAAAAACCTCAATGACAATGGCTTAGATGTGGTCGCGAGCCAGGTTCCTACAGCCATGTTATTGCCTGCAGCGGGTATGGTGGTTGGCCTGTTGATCGCCACCTTTATTAGCTACCGTCAGCCGCGCCAATACAGTGAAAAAGACGTCTTGAGCGCTGAGCCGGAAAACCAAGGCATTCAATCGCGCAACTTGTGGGTCGCCGCGATTGCCATTGTCGCCGCATTAAGCGTGCAACTAATGGCAGGCTCAATGATTGTGGGCTCGTTGGCTGGTTTTATGGTGTTTACCTTTGGTGGCGTGATCCGCTGGAAAGACACCCAGGATGTGTTTACCAAAGGGGTGCACATGATGGCGATGATTGGCTTTATTATGATCACCGCCGCGGGCTTTGCTGCCGTCATGAAAGCCACGGGGGGCGTCGAATCCTTGGTCGCGTCCCTATCGGGGTCAATTGGTGAGAACAAGCCGCTTGCAGCCTTTTTGATGTTAGTGGTGGGGCTTTTGGTCACCATGGGGATCGGCTCGTCATTCTCAACCATTCCCATTATTGCCACTATTTATGTCCCCCTCTCACTGGCATTTGGTTTTTCACCGATGGCGACAATTGCCCTGGTAGGCACGGCAGCCGCATTGGGCGACGCGGGCTCACCGGCATCTGACTCCACCTTGGGTCCCACATCGGGGCTGAATGCCGACGGTCAGCACGAGCATATTTGGGATACTGTGGTGCCCACCTTTATTCACTACAACTTGCCATTAATTGCGTTTGGCTGGCTCGCGGCCATGGTGCTCTAAGCGGATACGCTAAACAAACGTCACGCACAATGTCAGACATAGATGAATACAAAAAAGCCACGTCTTGGACGTGGCTTTTCAATGTTTGTCACATCAATAACCGCGTTATTCGTTGTCACTCGCATCACGGCGCTCAGCCGCTTCTTTGACCAATGGCTGTAGCTCACCTTTTTGGAACATTTCCAGAATGATGTCACAACCGCCGACCAATTCACCTTCAATCCAAAGTTGTGGGAAGGTCGGCCACTGCGCGTATACAGGCAGCTCTGCGCGGATATCTGGGTTTTGTAAGACATCCACATAAGCAAACTTCTCGCCACACGACATAAGCGCTTGAGAGGCTTGTGAAGAAAAACCACAGCTTGGCAGTTTTGGCGACCCTTTCATGTAAAGCAGAATCGCATTTTCTTCGATTTGCTGCTTGATTTTGTCCGTTGTTTCCATTGCTTCCTCGAACACTGTCTGTGAATCTTGCCTTGATTCTACTGGTTAACAAGCCGGAAAAAAATGCCTAAATCTTTTGTGGGATTAGGCATAAAAATTTTACTGCGATCCTTTTAATAAAGTAAAAACTTGCTAAACTACACTCAGCAAAACGAAAATAGTAGCCACACCCGATGCTTAGATGGTGAGTTGTTGATGTGACCATTGATGACAAACGACACGCTTGAGCGGCCGGTGATGGACTACAGGAAGCACTCTCACGATAAAAACGGAGATATAAGCAATGTCATTCCAACTACCTGAACTCCCTTTCGCAAAAGATGCGCTAGAGCCACATATCTCAAAAGAGACGCTGGACTATCACTATGACAAGCACCACAACACCTATGTAGTGAAGCTCAACGGTCTGATTGAAGGCACTGACTTTGAAGGTAAATCACTGGAAGAGATCATCAAAACCTCTTCAGGCGGTGTATTTAACAATGCTGCGCAAGTGTGGAACCACACCTTCTACTGGCACTGCCTAAGCCCTAACGGTGGCGGCGAGCCTACTGGTGACGTTGCAGAGGCAATCACTAAAGCCTTTGGCTCTTTTGACGAGTTTAAAACTCAGTTCACCAACGCCGCGGTCACTAACTTCGGCTCAGGCTGGACATGGCTGGTGAAAAAAGCAGATGGTTCAGTGGCGATCGTCAACACATCAAACGCTGAAACCCCACTGACTCACGACGGTGAAACGCCACTACTGACCGTGGACGTGTGGGAGCACGCTTACTACATCGACTATCGCAACGTGCGTCCAGACTATCTGGCTGCTTTCTGGAAGTTGGTCAACTGGGACTTTGTGGCGAAAAATTTCGCAGGCTAAGTCAGCTTACGAAAAAGTATGAAGTTAAGGGGGCGTCTATCGCCTCCTTTTTTATGCACGCTTGATACGCTAGGACTAAGCGATACAGAACATCGGACACAAAAAAGCCGCCAACTCCGTTGACGGCTTAATATGGCTATTACACGGCCATTAGCCTTGCTCTTTTTCCGACAAGATAATACGCAACGTACGACGTAGAGGCTCTGCCGCGCCCCACAGCAGCTGGTCACCCACGGTAAAGGCATTAAGGAAATCGTCCCCCATGGCCAGTTTACGCAAACGACCCACAGGCACAGACATGGTGCCTGTCACCTTCGCCGGGCTCAGATCCGTCATGGTCACATCGCGTTCATTAGGGACAACACTGACCCAGTCGTTATGAGATGCAATCATGTCTTCAATTTCATCCATTGGCACTGCTTTTTTCAGCTTAATGGTCAATGCCTGGCTATGACAGCGCATCGCTCCCACGCGAACGCACGTACCGTCGATAGGGATTGGGTTATTGTCTAACCCCAATATTTTATTGGTTTCAACCGAGGCTTTCCACTCTTCCTTGCTCTGACCATTTTCACGCTTCACGTCAATCCAAGGGATCAGTGAACCGGCAAGCGGCACGCCAAAGTTGTCACTTGGGAAGTCACTCGAGCGCATGGTTTGCGCAACTTTGCGGTCAATGTCCAAGATAGAAGTGGCAGGGCTCGCCAAATCAGTGTTGACAGCATCATTGATCACGCCCATTTGGCTGATCAGCTCGCGCATGTGCTTGGCGCCTGAGCCTGACGCAGCTTGATAAGTCTGGGCGGTCATCCACTCGACTAGGCCATTTTGGTATAGGCCACCCAAGCCCATCAGCATCAAACTCACGGTGCAGTTACCACCAACAAAGGTGCGCGTACCTTTATGAATTCCCGCTTGGATTTGTTTGAAGTTAATCGGATCCAAGGTGATGATACTATCATCTGCCATTCGTAATGATGACGCCGCATCAATCCAATAGCCTTTCCAACCTGATTCACGCAGCTTTCCGTAAACATCGTTGGTATAATCTCCGCCTTGGCAGGTGATAATAGCATCGAGGGTTTTTAGCATCTCAATGTCGTAAGCGTCTTTTAGAGTGCCCGCATCCTTACCGTAGTTCGGAGCGTCAATCCCAACCTGAGACGTACTAAAAAACACAGGTTCGATATGGTCGAAATCTTTTTCTTCCACCATACGCTGCATCAGCACAGATCCCACCATGCCACGCCAGCCAACTAAACCTACTCGCATCATAATTTTCACACTCCATGTTGTGTGACCGTCGTTTAAAGTTCGACAGTCAGTGAAAAAACGTTTTTGATACTAACACGTCTTTTCACAGTCGTCAGGTTAGCCCCTTTTTCTGCTCAATTATCCACCATTTTTTAACCGTTCCATCACTGGTACCCACCTTGATTTAACGTACATACGCCGACAAACACCGCCTCCAGACACATAAAAATCATCAACATAAAACAGACAATTAACCTTAAAGCCACAAGAAAAAAACATCTAACAATGGCAATTAACCTCGCTCGCGTTCGACTCACATAAGCGACAAAAATGTTTCCCATCTCATTGTTCTGTTAGCTAGAGTATGACGCCTCACAAATGGAACAAAGGATACTGACACACGGACAGTGATGTGAGTTTGGTTGTTGCTAGTTGCATCGCTAAATCGCGCAGGGAGTAGTCGCGCAATCACAGACGATCCACCTTCCGATAATGATATTGATACGTTCGCCCTATCGGTTGTCACCGAGTGCGACGTGAAGAAGGTTCAGTTATGACAACACATCAAATTCGATTACCATCCATCGTTCWGGTCATTCTGGCGCTTGGTGCATTTTTGGCGCTCGCGTTTTCGTTTACCGCAAAACTCGATTTACCTATCCAACTGGCATTATTTATTGGCTGGTTTGTGATCATGGGCTTGGGGCTCAAATTAGGCCACCAATACAAAGACCTTGAATCGGCAGCAACCAAAGGTATTTCCAACGGTCTTGGGGCGGTGTTAATCCTCCTGTCCGTGGGCGCTCTCGTTGGTACCTGGATTGCAGGCGGCATTGTCCCCACCATCATTTATTATGGTCTGAAAGCTATACACCCTTCTATCTTCCTTTTAGCGACCATGTTGATTTGTTCATTAACCGCTTTGGCGACAGGAACCTCTTGGGGCGCAGCCGGTACCGCGGGGATTGCAATGATGGGCATTGGTCAAGGCCTAGGCATTCCAGCGCCAATGACTGCGGGTGCGGTGCTGTCAGGGTGTTATTTCGGCGACAAAATGTCTCCGTTGTCTGATTCGGTGATCCTGGCATCATCGATGTCAGGGGTGGAAATTGTCGAGCATATTAAAGGCATGCTTCCGATTGCGCTTATCAGCTACATCATTACCGGCATTCTGTTTACCCTTGTTGGCTGGCACTATGCCGGCAATGTGGATATGAGCCAGGTAGAAATGGTGAAACAAGCGATGCAAGATCAGTTTGTCATCACCCCGATGTCATTTATTCCTGTCCTCATTGTCCTTGCCCTGCTCGCCATGCGCCTTCCATCCTTCCCGGTGATCAGCTTTGGCTCGTTACTGGGCGTGGTGTGGGCAGTCATGCTGCAAGACATGGCTCCTGTTGCGGCGATTAATACCGCCTGGGCCCCCTTCTCTGTCGCGTCAGGGGTGGATTTCATTGATGCCATTCTCAATCGCGGCGGTATGTCATCCATGCTTGGTTCTGTGGCCGTGATTGTGTTTGGTCTCGGTTTCGGTGGCTTGTTGGAAAAAGTGGGCGTACTCCATACCATCGCTAATCTCTTTGAGCGTCGCGTTAAAAGCGCGGGTAGCTTGGCCACCTCAACCATTGGTACAGCCTTTATGGGGAACATTTTTGGCTCAGCGATGTATGTATCACTGATCTTAACCCCCAAAATCTGTGCGAAAAACTACGACCGCTTGGGTTATCAGCGCAAGAACTTATCCCGTAACGCCGAGTTCGGTGGCACACTGACATCTGGGATGGTGCCTTGGAGTGACAATGGTATCTACATGGCAAGCATCTTGGGTGTCGCGACCTTGTCGTATGCGCCGTTTATGTGGCTAAGCTTTGTTTGTATCGCTGTAACTATCGTGACTAGCTACATGGGTTGGTTTGTCGACAAAGTCGAGCCAGCACAGAACGCGCACACTGACGACGCAGCGACCCTAGACGCCGCGCCCGAGCGCGCATAAAAACGCAGATCACATATTGTGGTCAATGTGTCGCTAAGCGAAGTAAAGAAAAAGCGGGACACCATCAGGTGTTCCGCTTTTTATCATATAGATCACACTGACCCAGCCATGGTCAATGGTCTGGACGCTAGTCATCATCTCGGTTCGATAAACGACGCTGAAGCTGGTCGCGCAAGTTCGGCGGCGTGCCTTTAATGGTCAGCGTATCTGTCTCTGGATCATAAAACACACGCTCTCCTAACAGCATGGCGTCAAAGTTGACCGACAAACCGCCACCGGCTCCGACAAACTTAGTGAGCTTTCGCATCGTGGTTCTATCAGCCGGGAACTGCGCTTCAAGTTCATATCCTTGCTGGTTAGCGTACTGATAAAAGTCAGTGCCGTCAGGCGTCGCTGGCAGTTCACCGGCCAGCTCTTTCACCACCACCTCATCGCCCGCTTTAAGCTGATCATTGCAATAGTCAAACACTTGCTTACGGGTATTATGCTTTTCTTCCTTGTCGAGGCGGGCATCGTCGCAGTAGTCTTCTACCGCTTGCATCAGCACCTGATTTTGCTGCTTACTATCCATTCCCACTTCCGCTTGCAGAAAGTCGAGGAAGAAATCAGCGACTTTGCGCCCCACGCGGCCTTTGATAAAGGAAAGATAGCGATTTGATTCGGCATCTGTCTCCCACGTCGATAAGTCAATGCGCGCAGCGATATCCATCTTGCTCACATCGAGATACTCGGTGGCATTCACCTCCAGTTCATCAGTGACACGTAAACTGTGCTTCGACTCGAGCACGCCGATAAACAGATAGTCCGTCGCGAGCGCTCGGTAGTGCGCCATCACTAGGGTACCGTTGTCGGCAAAAGGGTATTTTGCTAATTCAGCGCGCAAGCGCTCCACCGCTTTTTCTGACAACGTTTGAAAGTCGAGCGTGTCGGCGCGATAGGCCTTTAACCACTGCTGGAAGTCACTCTCGGTGTCAAACAAAGCAAACCCTTTGCCYGCTTTTGCATGATAAACCCGATGAATGTCTCCCATCAGGTTTTCCGTCTGCTCGGTGAGCGGCAACGGGCCGTCTCGAAGGTGAACGTTAAGCGAATCATCATCTTGCTTAACGATTTGATGCAATATTACGTTAGAAAGCGTGAGGGTCATGATTGAAAAGATTTTCAGTAAGACTAAAGTGTGAGTTATTATACGCTGCTTTGGTTTTAAGAAGAAAAGACGAATTTATGCCTGTAACTTCAAAATATGACGACGAGCAAGTGGAACGTATTATCAGCGATGTTGTCAACGTGTTAGAACAACACGATGCCTCTACGGATTTATCGCTGATGGTGATCGGGAATGTCGCCACTAACATCCTTAATCACAATATTCCTGCCGCCCAACGCCAGGCATTTGCCGACAAGTTTGCCCAGGCATTAATGGCATCCATCGATAAGCAATAATGCAAAAAGCAGCAGTCGCTAATAAGAGAAGAATAAATTTGTATGGTTGATAGCGGAACATCGTATCGTGACAAAGTATCCCAGCTAATCAGTTGGGGGCATTGGTTTAGCTTTTTTAACATCATTGCCGCTATGTTGCTGGGCACGCGCTACATCAGCCAATCAGGATGGCCTGAAACGCTATTAGGGCAAAGCTACTTGGTGTTCAACTGGGTTGGGCACTTTGGCTTTCTGGTGTTTGCGCTTTATATTCTGATTATTTTCCCGGCCAGTTTTCTTATCCCCTCCCAGCGGTTAATGCGGCTGTTTGCCGTACTGGTTGCCACCATTGGGATGATGGTGCTGCTGCTTGATATTTACGCTTACCAAACCCTGCACCTTCACCTTAACCCATTGGTGTGGGAGCTGCTGTTAAGTGGCGAAAAAACCGATATGAATGCGCATTGGCAGTACTTGTTTATTGCCGTGCCTGCTATTTTTATCTTAGAGCTGATTATTGCTGAATGGGTGTGGCGCAAACTGCGTAAACTGACGCGTAAACGTATCGGTATCCCCGTGGCTGCCGTCTTTGCGCTTTGCTTTATCTCTAGCCACCTTATCCATATTTGGGCGGATGCCTTCATATACAGCCCGGTCACCGCACAGCGCTCTACCTTCCCCGTCTCCTATCCGATGACCGCGAAAACCTTTATGGAAAAGTACGGCTTACTCGACAGGCAAGAGTATCAACGTTTGCGCGAACAACGTGGGCAGGAAACCAGCGAAGTGATCCGCTACCCTCTCAAACCACTTGCGTTCGCCCCGGATGCCAATAAGTATCAGAAAAACTTACTGATGGTGATGGTAGAGGGGCTGCGTGCGGACATGGTAAACCCGGTGACCATGCCTCACCTCCACCAGTTTGCCAATCAAAACCTGTGGTTTAAAAATCACTTTAGCAGCAGTAATGATGACATGGCGGGGTTGTTTGGCTTTTTCTACGGCTTGCCTGGCAGTTATGCGCAAAGTGCCCGTACCGAGGGACTGCGCCCCGTACTGATAGAAACACTCAAACAGCGAGACTATCAATGGGGATTGTTTAGTGGCGATCATTTTGCCAACCCCATTTATTATCAAAGCATTTTCAGCCAAGCGCTTGAACGCGACAGCCAATCGGATCAACCCGCTTGGCAGGCGGACGCCAACGCGGTTGCCTCGATGCGCAACTGGCTGGTGCACCGCGAAACCGACAAGCCATGGTTTGGTTACCTAGAACTGGCAACGGTGAATGAATACGAGCAAGGTGGGGACTACCCACAGCCTTTTCAGCCGGCGCTTGACAGTGCCATGGCAGGCGTCGATACCCAGACAAGCTTGGTGCTAAAAAACAGTTATAATAACGCCGCACATTACGTTGACGAGCAGCTTGGCCGCTTGCTTGAGCACCTAGACCAGTCAGGGCAGCTAGACAACACCGTGGTGATGATCACCGCCAATCACGGAATGGAGTTTAACGAAACCGGACTCAACAGCTGGGGCTCAAACTCAAACTACAGCCGATATCAGTTACAAGTCCCTATGATTATGCATTGGCCCAACCAAGATGCGGAGCAAATTGCGCATTACAGCAGCCACCTAGACGTGGCCCCTACATTGATGGAGTCAATGCTATCGGTCAGCTCTCCGGCGGAGACGTATAGCAGTGGAACCAACCTGTTCGAGCTTAAAAACCGTCCACGCAAGTGGGTGCTTGCCGGCGATAGCCGAGATATCGTGGTGGTACAACCGCAAAAAACCACTGTGGTGGATAAGTTTGGCAATTATAAGGTGTTTGATAAGCACTACACCCCGCTGCCAGAGGGGAAACCGCAGTTGTCACTGCTGATGCAAGTGATGCATGAACTGAAACGCTTTTATTATCCCGAAGAGCCGTCGTCGTGATTAGCAAGGCGCAGAGGAAAACGTCACTTCGCCATGCTATGTTGACGCTTTAATAGCCAAACGGTTGAAAAACCGAAAAACAATCCCCCTTGGCAATTGACACCCACTAGGCCGATTCGTAATATAGCGCTTAGTCGGTCTGTAGCGCAGCCTGGTAGCGCACTGTCATGGGGTGTCAGGGGTCGCTGGTTCAAATCCAGTCAGACCGACCAATATTTAAGCCCACCGTTCATCGAACGGTGGGCTTTTTCGTACACGGCTTTTTCTGTACACGTATGTATACTGTGCAGGCTATTTATCGGCCTGTCGCCCGATAAATGCCGCAACCACGGTATCTTCGCCTAGTTGACGAGAGAACACATAGGCACCCGCTTGGGGGATGGCTTGATGCTTGCCTGCACCAATAGCCGGATGATCTTGCCTAAACTGGCCCACTTTACGCCAATGGTTCAGCAAGTCAGCTTGCATAGCGTTGCGCTGCCATATCATGTCTGAACGAGTGCCTTGATGGAAATCGTCCCCGTAAGGGCCCAAGTCACGCCCGACTTCATCACCATAGAACACTTGTACCGCACCGGGCGCTAGCAACAGTGCGTTGGCGGCACCACGCTGCATGCTGGCGTCTTTAAAGCGACTGAAAAAGAGCTCAGTATCATGGGAAGACATATAGCTTACCGGAATGAAATCCGCCTCTTTTGCCATGGTGTCTGCATACGCTTGATAAGTGTCTTGCATTTCACTCAAACAGTACGCTCCCTTATCCATTTGCTTTTGCAAATCAAAATTAATCAACGCATCAAAGCCTTGGTCAAAGTAAGGGCTGCGATAAGCACGGTGGCCCCATACTTCTCCCATCATCCAGAACGGCTCTCCCGTTTTGTCATGCTGACGCCGCCAAGTCTCTAGCGCCGCCGAAGCTTGCGATTTCAATGCTCGCCAAACCTCGCCATCGACATGCTTGACCGTATCCACCCGAAAACCATCAATACCGAAACGCTCTACCCATTGGGTTTGCCATTCAAGTAAGTAATCACTCACGGTATAGTTATCGCGCGCTTCAACGCGGGTACCTGGGTTGTTTAGCAACCATTGCGGTGGCGTCACTGGCTGATCGGATTCCGTTTTAAAATCCGGTAGCCCGGCCAATGTCAGGGTTTTATCACTGCTCCCGGGCTGATCATAACCCGGTAACCCCGCACGCACCCAGTCTTTGCCCCACCATTGGTGCCAGTGGGTGCTCTTGTAGTCAATGGCCTCATGAAAGTCATGCCAACTTTGCCCCTTATCGGGCTGCCAATCTTGCCATTTCTCTGGCAACTCAGCGCCATTGACGACGTTAATCCCATCTTGCTGTAAGTCCGCGAGCGTGGCATAACCTGGATGGTTGACCACAGCGTCTAGGAACACTTTTAGGCCGCGCTGATGCGCTTCATCCACGAGGGTTTTGAGCACGGCATCATCACCAAAGTTGTTGTCCACTTGAGTAAAATCACGTGACCAATAACCGTGGTAAGCATAAAAAGGAAAACTGCCTTGGCTACCACCGCCGACAAAGCCATGCACTTGCTCGACAATCGGGGATAGCCAGATCACATCTGTGCCGAGCGACTGGATATAATCCAGTTTATCAATCACGCCTTGCAAATCCCCACCATGAAAAGTGCCGATGTTCTGTGCATCATCTTGATGACGCCCATAACTGTGATCGTTGCTCGGATCGCCATTGTTAAACCTGTCTACCATCACAAAATAGATATTGGCATTCCGATAACTAAACGCAGAAGAAGGCACGTCAACGGGGGCCAGCAGCACCAAGCCACCGCTGTTCGCTGCCGGTGTCAGCGTGACACTGTGATCCTTTACACGCACCACTTGGCCACTGAGTGTTTCTTTTAGCTGAGTGCCTTCAGCAAAGCTATCGCCAAGCTGCAAAGTGACAGGTCCGCCTTGATACTGCTGGCATTGCACATCCGGCAAAGGCCGTTTAAAGGTGGAGGCCGTCTTTTTCGGCTCACGTTTTACGCTTAATGTGCGCGTATCCGCTTGATAATAAAAGCCATAGTCACCGGCAAAACGAATAGTGAGGTCAAAAGTGCTGGCCGTGCCGCACCCCAGCGGTATCGGCGTATTAAACTTGGCGCTCGAGGGTGTATTCGCTTGGCACTCGCCATCCACACCGTCCACCGTGATTTGGTAAGTGTTTTTTCCCAATGCAAAGACCGCCGGTGCGTCTGCGTTGAGTGGCTTATCGGCTTGTGTGGTTGAGGTCGTCACCGTGATATGGGGAGAGGCTGCGGCTGTCATTGACAGCGAAGCGGCTATCGCGATAGCGAGCCGCTGCCAAGTAAAAACAGGGGTCATGATCGTGCTCCTTGCGATTTTCTTTTAGGGTAAAAAAAACGCAAGCGATTGACATCATTCCTGCTTCTGCGCCCTAAAACTGTGAGCCATGACAATCAAAGGATGAGCCAAGCCAGTTATCCCTTGCGCGCGTGATCGGCAATAGCATAGTGAGACATTAATCATTATCCACCCCCAACAGCTCGCCAATATCGGCAGCAGGGGCTGGACGACGATATAAATAACCTTGCCCAAAGGTGCAGCCTAGCTCTTGCAGTATGTCTTGTTGATGTAGCGTTTCTATTCCTTCTGCCACCACGCCGATCCCGAGACTATCCGCCATCGCTATCATCGCTGACACAATCGCGACTTCTTCTTCGTCGGGAGACTGGCTTTGAATATCTTTGATAAAGTGACGGTCAATTTTTAGTTTCGAGATCGGATAACGTTTTAGGTACGCCATGGACGAGTAGCCCGTCCCAAAATCATCGATCGCTATCCCGACACCTTTCTCACGCAATTGTTCGAGAACACGCAGCGCATTGGCTTGGTTTTCGATCAAGGTGTTTTCCGTGATTTCCAGCTCTAAAAAGCGTGGATCGGCGCCGGTGCGTGCGATGGCTTCGGCTACCACTTGGGTGAAAGTGACATCCGCGAGGTTACGCGGTGAAATATTCACGGCCATGGAGATCGGCGCCCCCGCATCATGCCAAGCCTTTAGTTGGCGACAGCCGGTTTCCACTACCCATCGCGTGATATCATGAATGATTGAACGCTCTTCGGCGACCTCGATAAAATGAATGGGAGACAGCAAGCCGCGCTCAGGATGATGCCAGCGCAATAATGCCTCGACACCCACAATCTGCCCCGTCACCAGATCCACTTGCGGCTGGTAAAAGAGCTCCAGTTCTTCATTTTGCACACATTGGCGTAACTCCACCGCCAAACGTAGCTTGTGGTTGGCATCAATGGTCAACGCATCATCATAGAACGCATAGGTGTTGCGGCCCGATTTTTTGGCGTGATACATGGCCGAATCGGCGAATGTGAGGAGCTCTTCCGTACTCGACGTATCGTCTGGGTATCGCGCAATACCAATGCTTACCCCGATTTGCGCATCAATGCCGCCATCGAGGACAAACAAACGGTTCATGGCATGGATCACGTTTTCAGACAAGCGAATACACGCGGTGTCATCAGTGTGAATCAAACGAAGAATGACAAACTCATCGCCCCCCAAACGTGCCAAGGTGTCACCTTCATCAAGCAAACCATGCAGGCGCTCACTGACCAACTTCAATAGTGCGTCGCCCACCGCATGGCCATGGCTGTCATTAACGAATTTAAACTGGTCGAGATCCAGAAACATCAAGGCTATCTGATTGCGCTGAACGGACTGCATGTTCATCGCTTGACGAACACGGGATGTTAGCAACAGACGATTCGGTAACCCAGTCAGCGCGTCATAATGGGCCAAATCAATCAACTTTTTCTCCGAGTCCTTAAGTTTAGTGATGTCAGAGAAGACACCAATATAGTTAACGACCTCCCCGCTATCGTCTTTCACCACGCTAATAGAAAGCAATTGGGGATATACCACGCCATCTTTACGTCGATTCCATATTTCGCCTTTCCAACGCCCTTCGTCGGCGATTTGTTGCCACATCTCACTGAAAAACGCGTGATCATGACGCCCTGAGTTCAAAATGGCTGGCGTGGCACCCAGCACTTCTTCCTCTTTATACCCAGTAATCGCGCTAAATCCGCCATTTACCGTGACAATCCTTCCCGCCGCATCGGTAATCAGCACCCCTTCACTGGACTGCTCAAATATTTTTGCATTCAGCATGAGCTTTCTCTCTACTTCAAGACGTTCTGACACATCATGAATGACAGAAAAAAGCAGCTTGGCATGGCCAATGGTGATCGGTGAAGAATGGACTTCCACTTGCCGCACCTCACCACTTTTAAGCCGATGCGAGAAGATAAAACAATTTTTCGCACGCTGTTGCGCCTGAGAAAGGCTTTCTTTAAGGGTACTATCGGTTTGAGTATTGATATCACTGATCCGCATCGACGTCAGAGCAGCATGGTCATAGCCATAAAACTGCTGCGCGCTGTCATTGGCATCAAGAATGTCGCCCGTTTTCGCATCGAGGAGCATCATCACCGCGTCGTGACGTTTAAAAATGCTTCTGAAGCGGTAACTATCATCCACCACACGCCCTATTGATTGGGCAAAACTACGCCCCGCGTTGTAGCGGCCATACAGGCCACCCAGCCAAAAAAGCAAAATAATCGTACCGACAACCCATACCGTGGGGTGAGGATGCAGCCCTTTCCATCCCGATTGCGGTACCCCCAGTAAACGCCAATCCCCCGAAGGCAAATTGACCGTGACCGCCTCAGGCGACTGGCTTAGTACCGACGTGTCACCATAAACCGTGGTAAATACCTGGTCAGATTCGCGTTTTTCCTGTAATACCGCGCGGACAGGATAGTTTTCTCCTTGCTTAAAACTGGCGGAGAACAAACCATCGATATCTAATACCGTGGATAACACCCCCCAAGGCAGACCGGAGTTTTGGTTGACTATTGACTGCCTGGCAATCAACGCCGTCCCACCTTGTATGAGCTCAACAGGGCCCGAAATGACAGGCTGTCTCGACCCATAAGCCGCACGAACACTCTCTAATTGCTCGGGAATATCATGATAATGAGTGCCCAATAAGGAGGACTCTAACGTGTTAGGGTAGACGTGGCTGATCACCCAGTTTCGCGCCGCGCCAAAATTAAGAATATAGGGGGTTTTGTCTTTGAGCTGGCCCGCAAATCGGGAAAAATCCTTTTGGTCCAAATCAGGGTTAAGGCTGATGTAAGTAGCGAGTCCGTGACTTAAATCCAAATTCTGTGTCACTTTCAGCTCAATACGCGAGCGATAAGCCAGCAGCGCCCGTTGCACCTCTTTCACTTCTTGGTCATGCGCTTGTTGGTAGAGCCAAAACTCCACTGAGGCCACTGAGAAAGCAAAGACCAAAATGGAAATAAGCACATTATAAACAAACCCCACTCGCGCGGAGCGGCGTGCAACTTTATCAAGCGCTGAGGGAACAGCTTGCTGCATGACGTGATATAACCTTATTTCGCGCGGCTAGCGGAGCGAAAAATAACCAAATTTCAGATGTAGCACGTGATTATAAAGGGCGTGAATAGTTTCGCCAGTATTACTATTAGGTTTCACAACATTGCGCATAAACAGTATGCTTGATGGGGCTTTTCTATCAAGCGGTTACGCCTCTCACTTAACGTAACCACACCAACGCCGATGGCAAACAAGGAGTGTGCATGGCAATCACCATCGAGTACGGCGTACTATTGGTCAGCTTAGGACTGATCGCAGGGATTATTAATACGCTGGCGGGCGGCGGCTCGAACTTAACCTTACCCGCGTTGATGGTGATGGGCATGCCGGCTGATGTCGCTAACGCCACCAATCGTGTAGCGGTTTGGTTACAGTGTGTATCTGGCATGTCAGGCTTTCGCCAACACAATAAGCTAGAGACACAAGACATTATCCCCGTTTTGATCCCCAATTTACTCGGTGGCCTTTGCGGTGCATTAGCCGCCGCTTGGCTCCCGACCAGCTGGGTGAAACCCTTGTTGCTTGGTACCTTACTGACCATGACGCTGGTGATGCTGATTAAACCTGCGACCTTTGGCCCCCCAGAGGGAACACCGACAAAACGCGTGAAAGATACGCCCATGGCTTGGTTGGGTCTCTTACTGGCTGGCTTCTATGGCGGCTTCGTGCAAGCCGGGGTAGGATTTGTACTACTGGCAGCGCTGTGCGGCACACTGCACTACGACTTAGTGCGTGGCAATGCGCTCAAGCTGGCCTGTACGCTCGCTTTTACGACGTTATCCTTAGTGGTTTTTATTGCCGATGACCTGGTACGCTGGGTTCCCGGATTAATATTGGCATTGGGCGCCATGCTAGGGGCACGGGTTGCGGTACGCTTTGCCATTTCCGCCAACCCCAAGGTGCTAAAAATCTTCTTATTTGTGATGACCTTGATCGGCTGCATCGCCGCCTATGCGTTCTAACGCCCGGCCTGTGTGTCAGGTGGCCGCATGACCAGGCGCGACACTTGCTCACCGGCTACGCAATATACCGCTGCATGAGGCTATCTCGTGGCTTTGCGTGTGCGTTTTGTGGCACGCGTTGATGTCGCCGTTGACTTTTGATTAGCAGCCGGCTTTGCTTTCGTTGTTCGCTTTCGGTAGCCGGACGTACGCCGCCCTTTACGCGTGAAAGATTTAGAGGGGGCGGCAGGCAAGTCGCTT
This sequence comes from Salinivibrio sp. ML290, assembly GCF_001995695.1. Classification (NCBI taxonomy): domain Bacteria; kingdom Pseudomonadati; phylum Pseudomonadota; class Gammaproteobacteria; order Vibrionales; family Vibrionaceae; genus Salinivibrio; species Salinivibrio sp. ML290. The sequence goes on from NZ_MUEY01000010.1 coordinate 57,873, forward strand.
AACGAGGCCGGCGGTGGCGATGTTTTCACGGTTTCAATTAAGCCTGTCACTTGTGCCGTTAATCCTTGCATAAAAGGATGATATCCACACTGACGATCCGCCATATCTTGCAGTTGCCGCTCCCAATCCGCCGTCATATCCGGATATGTGGCACTGTCTGGCAGTGCGGCGATAAGCCCTTTACCACTGGCGCTGGCGTGTAACGTTTTTCCTTGCCGCGTTAATAACCCACGTTTCACCAATAACTCAATGATACCCGCACGGGTTGCTTCGGTGCCTAAGCCGTCAGTCTCACGCAATATCTCTTTCAGGGCTTTGTTTTGTACATAGCGACCAATGCCTGTCATCGCTTGCAGCAGGGTCGATTCCGTAAACGCCGCAGGCGGCTCTGTCATGCAATCTTTAATCTCACCGCGTTCACAGCGTTCTTGATCGCCTTTATTCATCAGCGGCAAGGGGGCGGCGTCACTGTCAGCCGTTTGTCGAGTCGGCAACAAAGCACGCCAGCCTGCTAACGTCAGCACCTTCCCTTTGGCGATAAAACAGCCGCCTGCGATATCAAATATGAGCTTGCCTTCCGCGTATTCGGCAGCAGGGTAAAACTGCATCACGTATTGGCGTGCGATGAGCTGATAAATCTTTGCTTCATCGGCTGACAAGCTTGTCGGCGCGACTTTCGCCGTGGGGATAATCGCATGATGAGCGCCTACTTTACTGTCGTTCCATGCCTTACCTTTACGCTGAGGATCAGCCTCATCACATGCCTGGCTAAGCGCCTCACAGCCTTGCTTAATGGCACCGAGTATCTTATTTGCCTCGGCGAAGTGGCCTTTGGGCAAATAACGACAGTCTGAGCGCGGATAAGTGATCAGTTTGTGGCGTTCGTAAAGCTGTTGGCACACATCCAGTGCTTTTTGCGCACTAAAACCAAACCGCTTTGAAGCGTCAATTTGTAATGCCGACAAATTGTACGGCAGCGGCGCGGCCTGTTTGCGTTGTTGACGCTCCGCTTCAGTGACGGTCGCGGTTTGTCCTGCGATGCGTTGTGCGACATTTTCTGCCAAGGGACGAGACAGGACGCGTCCCTGTTCATCTTGCCACTTTGCACATGCCTCACTGGGCTGCCAACGTGCCCGTATCTCTCCCTCTGGATGAGCAATGATCGCATCCAGTTGAAAAAATGGGTGTGGCACAAAGCTGTCTATCGCCTGATCACGGCGCACCACCAGCCCTAACACTGGCGTTTGCACACGTCCGACTGATAACACGCCTTGGTAGCCGGCCTGTTTCCCTAACAAGGTATACGCGCGAGACAAATTCATCCCATACAACCAGTCGGCGCGTGAGCGCGCTAAGGCAGATACGGACAGAGGCATATAGGCTTTGTTGTCTTGCAGTTGCGCGAGGGCCTTTTTCACCGCAGAAAGGTTTAAATCACTGATTAGAAGGCGCTTAATGTTAGCTTTTTTGTTGGCACTGACCTTGGCGTAATCAATCACTTCATCAACCAACAGCTGCCCTTCTCGATCGGGATCGCCCGCGTGCACCAATTGGTCAAACTGCTTGATCAGCTTTTTAACAATAGCCAGTTGCGCCGCGGCGACTTGACGAGGACGGAGCTGCCATTTTTCAGGCACAATAGGCAGATCAGCCAGATCCCACTTTTTATAGCGGCTGTCATACGCATCCGGCTCAACCTGCTCCAGTAAATGGCCGATACACCAGGTCACCACGTCGCCTTGAGCGGTCTCGATGTAACCTTTGTGATTTTTGTGCGGTTTGGGTAATCCAGCCGCAATTGCGCGTCCGAGACTGGGTTTTTCCGCTATAAACAATCGTGCCATGACAAAGCCTTTTTAACCGTCGCTGAGCGCATGGTATGCAAAGGCCGATCAGGGCGCAATAAAAAACCTGTACATATGCACAGGTTTTTCGAGGTGAGCGCGATGGGTATTCACTCAGAGATAAGTGACATACTTGCTGGCATCGCGCTTTGGGGCATTGGCTGGGGCGCAATCAGGCGTCCCTAAGTATAAAAAGCCCACAATCTGATCGTCACCTTCTACCGACAGCGCGTCGCGCACAGCAGGATGATAAGCAAAGGCGCCAGTGCGCCAAAACCCTTGAAAGCCCTGCGCGACAGCGGCCATTTGCATCGCTTGCGTGGCACATCCCGCCGAGATATGTTGCTCAATGGTAGGAACTTTATCGTGCGGACGCGTACGGGCAATCACTGCGACCACCATAGGCGCTCGAAACGGGGCGTTACGCGCTTTCTCAATCGCCGCCTCATCCGCGCCATTGGTTTGTGCGGCGTCGGCAAGAATGGAGGAAAGCCGGGTGAGCCCCTCACCTTCACAGATCACAAATTGCCATGGCGTCAACGCGCCGTGGTCAGGGGCGCGCAGTCCTGCTTGAATGATGTTTTCAAGCACGTCACCGCTCGGTGCAGGCGCGGCAAGACGCGGTATCGAGCGACGCTGTAAGAGCATTTCAAGTGCGTCCATGATTCATCCTTTTTGCCGTTAAACGGCCATGTATAACTCGGTTACAATAGATTAACACAGCCGTGAACAGATAAAATCGTGCAATGTGTATGGATTTAGAGTGCCAACGCCGTTTCAATCCCTTGGCGAATCGCGCGTTTCGCGTCCAATTCGCCCGCATGCTCTGCGCCGCCAATCAAATGGTAAGACACCTTCGCCTCATCCAACTGCTCAGCGAGCTGGTTAACGGACTCTTGCCCTGCACACAAGATGATCTCAGTGGCAGGAATCAAGTGCGCCTCATCTTTGATACTGACGTGCAGCCCCTCATCATCAATTTTGTGATAGGTCACCCCTCCTACAAGATTCACACCCCGTTTTTGCAAAGTTTTACGATGGATCCAGCCAGTGGTTTTGCCCGGCCCTTTGCCAACACGTCCCTCGCGGCGCTGTAGCACCCACACCTGCTTATCGCTATGGGTATCATGGCCAGGATACAAGCCGCCTTCGTGGCTTATGGTTTTATCAATGCCCCACTCTTTAAGCCAATCATCCAAGCTTTGATCGCTGGGCTCGGTGATCATGGTGGCAACATCGACCCCAATGCCTCCAGCACCAATGATGGCAACATGGCTGCCAAGGGCTGGCTTCTCGCGAATAAACGTTTGGTAATCAATCACTTTTGGATGGTCGATACCTTCAATCGCGGGGCGACGCGGTTTGACGCCTGTTGCGATAACAATGTCGTCGAATTCGCGCAAGGCGTCGACATCCACAGACTGATTGAGTGTCACCGTCACCCCCGCTTTTTCTAGCCTTCGAAGGTAATAGCGAATGGTTTCTTTAAACTCTTCTTTTCCTGGAATGGCCATCGCCAAATTAAATTGCCCGCCTAGACGATCCGACTTTTCGAATAAGGTCACGTCATGACCCCGCTCAGCCGCTTCGGTGGCACAGCTAATCCCTGCCATGCCTCCCCCAATCACCGCTACTCGTTTCACTTGCCGAACAGGCGTCGCCACCAGTTCCGTTTCGTAACAGGCTTTCGGGTTCACCAGGCAGCTTGCCCGTTTTCCTTTGAACACGTGATCTAAGCAGGCTTGGTTACAAGCAATACACGTATTGATGTCATCCGGCTGTCCCGCCTTAGCTTTGGCAACAAACTCCGCATCGGCCAAAAATGGCCGAGCCATCGATACCATGTCCGCCTGCCCGCTCGCCAAAATCGATTCGGCGACCTCCGGTGTATTAATGCGGTTACAAGTGACCAAGGGCACCGACACTTCACCTTTAAGTTTTTCGGTCACCCAGCTAAACGCACCACGTGGTACCTGGGTGGCGATGGTGGGCACGCGCGCTTCATGCCAACCGATCCCCGTGTTGATAATGGTCACGCCCGCTTGTTCAAGGCCTTTGGCTAAGGCAACCACATCCTCGAAGGTATTGCCTTGCTCGACCAAGTCCAGCATCGATAGGCGGAATATCACGATAAAGTCGTCGCCAGCAGCCTGACGGACCGCACGCATCACTTCAACGGCAAAGCGCATTCGATTTTCAACCGCCCCGCCCCACTGGTCATACCGACGATTAGCGCGGTGACAGAAAAATTGGTTAATGAGGTATCCTTCCGATCCCATGATCTCGACGCCATCATAGCCCGCTTCTCGGGCGAGCGCGGCACTGCGAGCAAAGGCTTTAATCGTGCGCCAAATCGCCCGCTCGCTCATTTCAAATGGGGTGAATTTACTGATAGGCGCGCGAATGGCTGACGCACTTTGCGCGAAAGGATGAAAGGCATAACGCCCCGCATGCAGAAGCTGAAGCGCAATTTTCCCGCCATTGGCATGGACCGCTTCAGTGATGGCACGGTGTGCACGTGCCGCGCGTCCGGAGCTAAATTGCGCGCTAAATGGGGTCAAGCGACCGCGAAAATTGGGCGAGAAGCCACCTGTGACAATCAACCCTACATCGCCTTTCGCACGCTCGGCGTAGAAGGCCGCTAGCTTTTTAAAACCATCGTTTGCTTCTTCAAGCCCAGTATGCATAGAGCCCATTAGGACCCGATTTTTTAGGGTGGTAAACCCAAGGTCGAGTGGGGCTAGCATGTGGGGATAAGGGTGCTGTTCCATTGCTTGCTCACTTATTGTTTGTGGTCTGACCAGACTATAGCGCTGACAGATACGTGATTTCAAACATTCGTTTACAAGTTAGCAACATGGTGTCGCGATTTATGATCTAGGTAGGACTTTCACCCAGTATTAGCGTATATCGACAATCGCTAGCACCTATCGCTCTTGGCTCTGATCAGCTAGGATATCAGCGACATGCACCGATGGACTCAAGTATGAAAAAACTGTTCCGCTTTATTGCATCCCTTTTTAAATGGCTGTGGCGTGCGCTCAGTTTCGCGCGGCAGCTTTTGTTAAACGTCCTTTTCATAGGCGTGATTGTTGCCATCTACTTTGCGCTCACCTCAGAAACACCCCTAACGCCCAAAAAAGAGGCAGAGTCCGTGAAGGTGGCACAGTCTGATCCCGAGCCACGCGCGCTTTTGCTGAATATTGATGGCCCGATTGTTGAACAGCGTCAACGGCTTAGCCCAATTGATACGCTGTCGCGCAACGCGCTCGGCCAGCCGGTTGAAAGTGAAAATGTGTTGTTTGACATTGTCGACACCATACGCCATGCCGCCACCGACGAGCAGATCAATGGGATTGTACTCAGCCTAGGCGACATGCCGTCCACCAGCTTGACCAAGCTGAGGTATATCGCCAAAGCCATCAATACGTTTAAAGAGAGTGGCAAACCCGTGATTGCCATCGGCGGCACCTATAGCCAAAGCCAGTACTATTTGGCCAGCTATGCCGATGAAGTGTTGATGTCACCTGATGGCATGGTGATGCTGCAAGGCTATGGCAGCTACAACCTTTACTGGAAGGACTTACTCGATAAATTGGATGTCTCTACCCATGTGTTCCGTGTGGGGACGTATAAATCGTTTGTTGAGCCTTACACGCGCAACAACATGTCTGATCCCGCCCGCGAGGCGAATCAAGCCTGGCTATCTCAGCTGTGGGATGCTTATGTGCGCGATGTCGCGGAGAACCGCGGTATCCAAGCCGATATGCTGTCTCCCAGCGCTGAGCAACTCCTCACTCGATTACGCCGTTTCGAAGGTGACTTCGCCGCATTATCTAAAGACGTGGGAATCGTTGATAAGTTAATGACACGCCAGCAAATCCGTCGCTATCTCGCCGAGACGTTCGGGAGCGATGGCAAAGACAGCTTTGAATACACAGGTTATTACGATTACCTGCCGAAGATACAAAATGGGTTTAGCTTGCCAGGCAACAATAACATTGCCGTCGTCGTCGCCAGCGGCCCCATCATGGACGGGCAACAACGCCCGGGTACGGTGGGGGGGGATACCACCGCAGCCTTGCTTCGCGATGCGCGCCTAGACAACAGTGTTAAAGCCGTGGTGCTACGTGTTGATAGCCCGGGAGGCAGCGCTTTCGCCTCTGAAGTCATTCGTAATGAGGTGGATGCATTGCGTGAGGCAGGCAAACCCGTGGTGGTTTCCATGTCAAGCGTCGCCGCCTCCGGTGGATATTGGCTATCGGCCAGTGCCGACCAAATCATAGCTCAACCGACGACGATCACTGGTTCAATTGGTATTTTTAGCCTATTCACTACCTTTGAGAACACGCTAGATGATTTGGGTATCCAGTCGGATGGTGTGGGCACCACCCCGTTTGCCGGAGTGGGGCTGACTCGCGCTCTCCCTGATGAGGTAGGAGAAATCATGCAACTCGGCATCGAGCACGGCTATCACCGCTTCCTCTCCGTTGTCAGTAACCACCGTAACATGTCGATGGAACAAGCCGATCAGGTCGCGCAAGGCCGCGTCTGGACGGGACAAGACGCATTGAATCTCGGCCTAGTGGATAAGTTAGGTGACTTTGACGATGCGGTATCAACCGCTGCCGAACTCGCTGGCATTGAGAGCTACCAGCTCGATTGGATGCAGCAGCCACTCACACCCTTCGAGCAGTTTATTAATGACATGCTCGGACGAAGTGCGAGTGCGCTTGGTAAGACGGTCCAGGCGAACATGCCATCGATAGCGCAACAACTGGCGTCGTCACCACAGTGGCAGTCATTGACCTTGTTGGAAAAATTTAACGACCCGCAAGGGCGTTACTTATTCTGCTTGAACTGTCAGTATCAATAAAATCGACTAGCCCTGACCATACAGTCAGGGCTTTTTCCTGTTTTTCTTCTATTCTGTGTGCCGCTCGGTGTTATCGATGTAATCGTTACATGTATACTGTGCCCACGCTCATTTAATGCAGATTTGACATGATGGAACGTAAACACATTTATATCGCTTACACAGGTGGCACGATCGGTATGCAAAAATCCGATCATGGGTATGTCCCTGTGTCAGGTTTTCTTCAACAACAATTGGAGAAAATGCCCGAATTCCATCGTCCAGAAATGCCGCTTTTTACTATTCATGAGTACGAACCACTCATTGATTCATCGGATATGACGCCAACGGATTGGCAACGGATTGCGGACGATATTGGCGAGAATTATCATCAGTACGATGGCTTTGTGATCTTACATGGTACCGACACCATGGCTTACACCGCGTCAGCCCTGTCGTTCATGCTTGAAAACCTAGAAAAGCCAGTGATCGTGACCGGCTCGCAAATTCCGATCGCAGAGTTACGCTCAGATGGGCAAGCCAATCTATTAAATGCACTTCATATTGCGGCCAATTATCCGGTCAATGAAGTGACCTTGTTTTTCAATAACCAGTTATTACGTGGCAATCGCAGTACCAAGTCCCATGCCGATGGCTTTAATGCCTTTACCTCGCCCAACCTACCCGCGCTGCTTGAAGCCGGCATTCATATCGAGGTAAAAGCAGATAAGCTTAACCAGCCATCCGTCGGCCCTTTTAAAGTGCATACCATCAATGATCAACCGGTTGCGGTGATCATGATGTACCCCGGCATCTCTCCCGATGTGGTGAAAAACGCACTCAAGCAGCCGGTCAATGCCATGATTTTGTTAACCTTTGGGGTGGGCAATGCGCCCCAGCAGCCCGAACTACTGGACTTGCTCAAACAAGCCACCGATCGTGGCGTCTTGGTGCTTAACTTGACCCAGTGTTTGGCGGGACGCGTGAATATGGGCGGTTATGCCACAGGCTGTGCATTGGCTGACGCTGGCGTATTGAGCGGCTACGACATGACGCCAGAAGCGGCGTTGGCTAAGCTTCATTTCCTGCTTAGTCAGTCCTTGCCGTTTGAGACCCTACGTACCTTGGTACAAAAAGATCTCCGCGGTGAACTCAGCTATTACTGATGCGTTGCTATCCAAGCAAATCACTCAGTGTGTGACGCCGGCAAGGTTGCCGGCGTTTTTATTTGCTAACGTATAGACAGAGCCAATCATTTTATATTGGTTGCCACTCAAAGGAGCGCAAAATGAGGGTATTACATGGTGACTCATTGTCGCCGCATACAAGGAAGATCGCACTCGCATTGAGATTGAAACATCTCACCTATCAACTCGCGCCTACCTCGCCCTTTGAGGCGCATGAACGTGTCATTCATCACCCACCGATGCAAACGGTGGTCGCGCTCGCCGAAGCATCACATACCATTTACCAAGACACAGTGATTACGGCCTACCTAGATGATGCCTATCCTGATCCGCTGCTTTATCCCGGTAACCCCACCCATCGCGCCGAGATTCGCTGGATTGAATGGTTTTGTCGCTATCAGCTTGATCCCTTAATCACAGATACCTTGTTTTATCAGCGGGTAGTACGCGGGCATATTTTAGACAAAACGGTGGATCACCAAGCGGTGAACCAAGCCCTGCAAACATTACCCGCATGCTGCCAATATTTAGGTGAGCAGGTAAAGGCAATGCCCACCCAGACAGTGACGATGGCGAGTATCAGTGTGTGGAGTCTGTTTCGTTGCGCAAAAATGGCAGGATTGGTGCTGGACGACCGATTCGCCGCACTGAGTGATTACCTCTCAGCCCTCGACCAACACCCTTTGTTCAATGCCTATGCGCAGGAAGAAAATCATCAATTGACGCCGTTTTTCGCCAGCCCGATTAGCCTAGCGACGATCTAGGTATCAGCACGCTAATGGCCGATTCAATGATAGATGCGGCCATCGCCGTGATCGCTGATCGCTAGTGCTTTGTGTGACTGTCCTGAGTCGTAACCTCAATCCGAGCTTCGTCTGGACGAGCGAATTCACGCTTCAGTTCCGCTTTCGATTTCCACGTCACATTGCCCCCTTTCGCGACGGTCATGTGTTGGGGCTGGCTGTTGTGACGTGATTGATACAACATAACGGCTTGCAAGGCTTGGTCGCGTTGCGCTTGGTTCAAGCTGGTACCGTCTGGCCATTTGCCCGTCTCCACGGCATAGCACAACCGATCATATACTTCAGGCGTCATTGCCTTTAACACTTGTTCAATATCCATGATTACCTCTTGGCGATCCTCATTAGACTATTATGCCTGAACTTGGTGGGTGGACGGCATGCTTGGTTCAGTGCGCTTTATCACGCTTTAGACCATCAACTACACTCAAAGATCACGTATACTCATCGCAACTGACTCAGGATACGATAAACCATGGATTTACGATTACTCACGCGTTGTTTTTACCCATTGGGTCTGATTGCGAGTTTACTGCTACTCGCCGGCTGTGAAGGTGAACCGACCACGAATCAAGTCTGCGAAACCCACCCAGAGCTATGTGCAGGACTGAACACCGGTGATGGGCAATGCCGATTTGAGCGCTCTGATTTGATTTTCGATCGCTTATCTGTCTATCAAAACCCCACCGATATGAACAAGCTGGCCGAGCTTAAACAAACCAAAGTCTACCTGCGCTGCATGGAACTGGTGGCAGAAATTGAGCCCACCACCTTAAAAGAACGCAAAACTAAGCGTACCGAGGCGGTATATCATGCTTACGACGCCATTGAGCGACTAGAAAACGAACTGAAAGAATCTTACCAACCGCCCGTGATTTACTATCGCTGGTCTCAAGGCGATAACAGTGCGTTACCACAGTTTTTAAAGCTAGAGGGAACACGCCACCTCGAAACGCCACAATTGCAGCTCGGACTTGCCACCTATTATGTGTCACGCAACAAAGCGAAAACGGTAGAGATCCTACTCCATGCATTGTCGCTTTATGACGGTGACAATGACACGGTTCGCAAAGAGGTGATCCCAGAAGCAATTAAGTCACTGGCGACCACTAATCATGCGCTAAAACGCTTTGAACATGCTTACTTGTGGGCAAAAGTGGGGGAAAGTTACAATCTTCCGATTGCGCGCGGTGATCGCCTCGCTCGGCTCTATCCGTTGACAGAGCAGCAGCAAAAATCGCTACAACGTCTGGCGTTCGAGATCGCCGCCGCCATCGAAGACGGTGAGTTCGAAGCAACCTTGCTACAAGCAATCGACAAAGAGACTCAAGCATCCTCGTAGACAGCTAGCCTCACCACTTCCGTGCAGCCCTTGTACCCGCATGCTGCACGGATGAGGCCGCCTTTGTTCCCGACTATCGCTTGTCATACCAGTTTAACTTTCACGATCGCGGTTCTACTTCTACGCTAACAATTACCAGCAGTCGCTCCGTGTCTGCAGCCGATGCGTTAATCGCTCGCGGTTAACGCGCATACAGACATGGCCGCAAGGGCGTCAAATGTTTAGGCGATGTAAAAAAAATCCGTACTTTTTTTTGACTTTAAACAATTTTGGCTGCGATTACCCTTGCATGGCGGGGTCCTATTCTGTAATTTTACTACCAGTTTCATCTCACTAGAAATTAAGTTGTGGAGCAACATAATGACTATCAAAGTAGGTATTAACGGTTTTGGCCGTATCGGCCGTTTCGTATTCCGTGCATCTGTCGAGCGTAACGACATCGACGTGGTAGCAATCAACGATCTTATCGACGTTGAGTACATGGCTTACATGCTGAAGTACGATTCAACCCACGGTCGCTTCAACGGCACAGTTGAAGTAGAAGGTGGTAACCTTATCGTTAACGGTAAAACCGTACGCGTCACTGCAGAGCGCAACCCAGCAGACCTTAAGTGGGATGAAGTGGGTGTTGACGTTGTTGCTGAAGCAACCGGTATCTTCCTAACTGACGAAACCGCACGTCAACACATCCAAGCGGGTGCGAAGAAAGTGGTTCTAACCGGCCCATCTAAAGATGCGACGCCAATGTTCGTTATGGGTGTTAACCACAACGACTACGCGGGTCAAGACATCGTTTCTAACGCTTCTTGCACCACCAACTGCCTAGCACCTGTCGCGAAAGTATTGAACGACAAGTTCGGTATCGTATCTGGCCTGATGACCACCGTTCACGCCACGACTGCGACGCAAAAAACCGTTGATGGTCCGTCTGCGAAAGACTGGCGCGGCGGCCGTGGTGCTTCTCAGAACATCATCCCATCTTCAACCGGTGCTGCAAAAGCGGTTGGTAAAGTATTGCCAGTACTAGACGGCAAACTGACTGGTATGGCGTTCCGCGTACCAACTGCCAACGTGTCTGTTGTTGACCTGACTGTAAACCTTGACAAAGCAGCGTCTTACGACCAAATCTGTGCGGCGATGAAAGAAGCGTCTGAAGGTGAGCTGAAAGGTGTTCTAGGTTACACCGAAGATGCCGTGGTTTCTCAAGACTTCATCGGCGAAGTACAAACATCAGTATTTGATGCCAAAGCAGGTATCGCACTGACTGACAACTTCGTGAAAGTGGTTTCTTGGTACGACAACGAAATCGGCTACTCAAACAAAGTATTGGATCTGGTTGCACACATCGCTAAGTAATGCGCATGTAACCCTATCCAACGTAAAGGCGGCCATTGGCCGCCTTTTGTTTATCAGGCCCCATGGCTCGGGACCACGCTTTCTGTGAACGTGTCTTCGATAACTGATTAAGGAACACTTACCCAAGAGGATCAGGCTATGACTTCTCCCACTCTGCATGTTGAGCGTCAACTTTCTGCATCTGTCGATCTGTGCTATCGCCAGTCCGTTCCGATTCTTCGTGTTACTCACCCTGCGTGTTCAGCCACTATTAGCCTATTCGGCGGACACCTCATCACGTTTGCTCCTGCAGGTGAAAAGTCACTGACTTGGATGAGTGATAACGCTATCTATGATGCCAACACCCCCTTACGAGGTGGTGTACCCATTTGCTGGCCATGGTTTGGTCACACCGGGCAACCTTCTCATGGCTTTGCTCGTCGTCAAATGTGGCAGTTAGCGAACATTGAAGAAACAGCGAAAGGCGTCACCATTCAACTGCAGTTATCCGACTCAGACGCTTCGCGAGCACTATGGCCACATTGTTTTCAGGCGACAGTGACCTTTACGCTCACTCATCACGCCGACATCGCCCTAACCGTGACCAATACAGACCAACGCCCTTGGACCATGGGTGGCGCCTTGCACAGCTACCTTGCGGTAGAAGATAGCGAGCAAGCCAACGTGGAAGGGCTCGGTTGTCAGTATCTTGACAACTTTGCGGCAGGCAACGCCATGCCAGCGACGGGGAAAGTGACCTTCGAGGAGCCAGTTGATAGGATTTATACGGGGGCTAACGACACCCTCACCTTAACCGATCCAGTGGGAAACCGCCGTCTCAAGGTCAACAACCAAGGGGCAACGAGCGCCGTCGTCTGGAATCCAGGCCAAGCGGCGTCCATTCAGATGGCGGATATGGACGATAACGGATACCTCAAATTTGTCTGTGTTGAAGCGGCGATTGAACAGCCCACACAAGTTGTCCATCCAGGACAAAGCTACACGTTAGCAACCCGGTTAATGGATGAGCGCCACTCAAGCTAAGCGCGCGTCACAGGCCGCTTTACACCCAAGCGGCCTGTTTTAATGGGTAAAACTACATAAAAATATAGTTTACCCCCAAGTAACCCGACGCGGCGGTAGATTGATCCACCATTGGGCTATCGGCAATATCATCATCCAAATTGGTGTAGCGCACACCACCCATTAGCTGAATACGCTCGGTCAGCATAAAATAACCACTGGCACCAATAAAATAATGGCCAGCCGAGCCCGGCTCATAAGCAGATAACCCCGACCGTGCCGCTTCGTCTTCGCTGATCCCATACAAGTGCTGATTGAGCTCATGGCTGTTATAGGAGTAACCCACTTCCGGTGATACGCCCCAACGAGCGTGATTAAAGCCATATTTCCAGCTTACTTCGCCATACACCCCGTCTCTGTCATGCGTGACGCCTTCCCCAGCCAGCACCTGGAAACGACCTATCGGCGAGTGGTACTGATAAGCTAACGCCGCCACAATCGACGTATCACGTTTGTCGAGCTGGCTCAGTTGCGGATCATCGGTATCGGCGGGGTCAAAACGGCGTGGATCATAGGTCGCTGATAAAACAAGATTGTGTGTTGAATCTTTCGGGGCTAGCCTTGCACCTGCCGTCAGCCCGCGAAAATAAAAATGGTCGGTATCAACATTGACCGTGGGGACCACAAGCGGGTCGGTATCCGTGTCTTTATAGACCTGAGGTGAAAATGCGCCTATCACACCAGCAGAAACACGCGTCTCCGCGTAAGCACTGCCGGTGGCTAGCATAAAGGCGCAAGCGACCCAAGCCGTTTCTCTCGCTATGTTCATCATCTATTCCCTTCTTGTTTGACGGCTGGCAACCGTCAGCCTAATCGCCCTAACGGGTAAAACTATCACCGTTAGCATACCTCACTCGCTTGAACGCCAGCTGTCAATATCTTGACAAGACAAGTGTACGGATACGGCAACAAAAATTATCGAAAAAACAAACAATTCTTTCACGCAAAATCGGCAAATCAGGTCTAACCTTATTAAAAGGAAAGGGACCATTCAGCCAATTTTGCACCTTTTCTTTTTGAGTTATTAGACGATTTAGGGGGCAGGACCATGACTATTTTCGATCACTATCGTCAGCGTTACGAAGAAGCGAAAGACGAGGAAATGAGCCTTCAGGAATTCTTGGATCTTTGCCGAGAGGATCGCGGCGCGTATGCCAACGCGGCAGAGCGTTTGCTGATGGCAATTGGCGAACCTGAAAAGATTGATACCTCGCTTGATCCTCGACTCAGCCGTATTTTTTCCAACCGAGTGATTTCCCGCTATAAAACCTTTGAAGACTTTTATGGCATGGAAGACTCGATTGAGCAAATCGTCTCTTACCTCAAGCACGCCGCCCAAGGGTTGGAAGAGCGTAAACAAATTCTCTATTTGCTGGGCCCGGTCGGGGGCGGTAAGTCGTCCTTGGCTGAAAAACTGAAAAGCTTGATGCAGCAAATGCCTATCTACGTGCTGACGGCGAACGGCGAGCGTAGTCCAGTGAACGATCACCCATTTTGTCTGTTTGATGCCGAAGAAGACGGCCATCTACTCGAGAAAGAGTACGATATTCCCCATCGTTATATTCGCCATATTATGTCACCTTGGGCGGCGAAGCGGTTGAAAGAGTTTGGTGGGGACATTAGCCAGTTTAAAGTGGTGAAACTGCGCCCATCGATTCTCAACCAAGTCGGGGTGGCCAAAACAGAACCTGGGGATGAAAACAACCAAGATATTTCTTCACTGGTGGGTAAAGTTGATATCCGTCAGCTTGAACACTATTCACAAGACGATCCTGATGCCTACTCCTACTCTGGTGCGCTGTGTCGCGCCAACCAAGGGATGATGGAGTTCGTCGAAATGTTCAAGGCGCCTATAAAGGTGCTCCACCCGTTATTGACCGCCACCCAAGAAGGCAACTATAACGGGACAGAAGGCCTATCGGCTCTGCCATTTGATGGCATCATTCTCGCACACTCAAACGAGTCCGAGTGGCAATCGTTCCGCAACAACAAAAACAACGAAGCCTTCCTCGACCGTGTCTATATCGTCAAAGTGCCCTATTGCTTGCGCGTGTCAGACGAAATTCGAATCTACAATAAGCTACTGTCTTCCAGTGAGCTACGCCATGCACCTTGCTCACCCAGCACACTGGATATATTGGCACGCTTCTCTGTGCTTTCACGGCTAAAAGATCCTGAAAACTCTAGCATTTATTCAAAAATGCGCGTGTATGATGGTGAAACCTTGAAAGATACGGATCCCAAAGCCAAGTCCTATCAGGAGTATCGCGATTTTGCTGGGGTCGATGAAGGGATGGACGGGCTCTCGACACGCTTTGCGTTCAAGATCTTGTCGCGAGTCTTTAACTTTGACCACGCAGAAGTCGCCGCAAACCCCGTGCATCTTTTTTATGTGCTGGAACAGCAAATTGAACGTGAGCAGTTTCCGCAAGAGATCGCTGAACGCTATCTTGAGCACCTCAAAGGCTACTTGATCCCCAAATATATCGAGTTTATCGGCAAAGAAATTCAAACCGCGTATCTCGAGTCCTACTCAGAGTACGGGCAAAATATTTTTGACCGCTATGTCACCTATGCTGATTTCTGGATTCAAGACCAAGAGTTTCGCGATCCAGATACTGGCCAGTTGTTTGACCGCTCGGCGCTCAATGCGGAACTGGAAAAAATCGAGAAGCCCGCTGGTATCAGTAATCCAAAAGATTTCCGCAACGAAATCGTCAACTTTGTCCTCCGCGCACGTGCCAATAACGAAGGCAAAAACCCAGCTTGGACCAGCTATGAGAAGTTGAAAACCGTCATTGAGAAGAAAATGTTCTCCAATACCGAAGATTTGCTTCCAGTGATTTCCTTCAATACCAAAACGTCGAGCGAAGAGCAGAAGAAACACGACGACTTTGTCGCTCGTATGATGGAAAAAGGCTATACCCGCAAGCAAGTTCGCTTGCTCGCAGAGTGGTATTTGCGCGTGCGTAAATCATCGTAGCCCTCGGGCTGACGCAGATGACGGGAGAGAGATATGGCGCATTTTATTGATCGTCGTCTCAATGGCAAAAATAAAAGCACTGYCAATCGACAACGCTTTTTACGCCGACACAAGCGGCAAATTAAAGAGTCCATTGCTGACGCCGTCAACAACCGCTCGATCACGGATGTTGAAAGCGGAGAGGATATTTCTATCCCTTCTCGTGACATCCGTGAACCGACTTTCCACCAAGGCAAAGGGGGACAGCGTGATGCTGTCCACCCTGGTAATGATCAGTTTAGCCCAGGGGATCGTATCGCTCGTCCCCCTGGTGGCGAAGGGGGCGGTGCCGGAGAAGGACAAGCCAGTCCTGATGGCGAAGGTCAAGATGAGTTCGTCTTTCAAATATCAAAAGACGAATATTTGGATCTCTTGTTCGAGGATCTTGAGCTTCCGAACCTGAAGAAAAACCAAATGAATAAAATGGTGGAGTACAAAACGCATCGCGCGGGGTACACCTCAAATGGGGTGCCCTCGAATATTGCCATTGTACGTTCACTACAAAACTCACTGGCACGACGCACGGCGATGTCAGCCGGCAAACGCCGAGAGCTGGCAGAGCTTGAAGAGGCGCTTGAGCGCGTGCGCGAGGCCGAGCCTGCACAACCGCTTGAAGTGAAACGACTCGAAGAAGAAATCACGGCATTGAAGCGCAAAATCGCCGCGGTTCCGTTCATCGATACCTTTGACTTACGGTATAAAAACTACGAAAAGCGGCCACAGCCAAGTAGCCAAGCCGTGATGTTTTGCTTAATGGATGTGTCCGGCTCGATGGATCAAGCGACCAAAGATATCGCGAAACGGTTTTATATCCTGCTTTATCTTTTCCTTACACGCACCTATAAAAACGTGGAAGTGGTCTTTATTCGCCACCACACGCAGGCGAAAGAAGTCGATGAGCACGAGTTTTTTTACTCACAGGAGACCGGCGGCACAATTGTATCCAGTGCCCTGCGGCTGATGGATGAAATCATCAAAGATAGGTATGACCCGACAGAATGGAACGTCTATGCGGCACAAGCCTCGGATGGCGATAATTGGGCCGATGACTCACCCGGTTGCCGAGAACTACTGCAAAACACTCTGTTGCCGGTCAGCCGTTATTACGCCTATATCGAAATCACCCGCCGCGCGCATCAAACACTGTGGCGTGAATATGAGGCGTTGGCGCAAAGCCATGACAACTTTGCAATGCAAAATATTCGCTCAGCGGAGGAAATTTTCCCCGTGTTCCGCGAATTGTTTAAGCGTCAGGTCGAAGCCTGACGCCATACCGGCATAGACGTATTTTATCAGGGAGACATGGTATGGCTGTCACCAAAGGTAAACGTAACACTCCACTTCATGATGGACCCGATTGGACCTTTGACCTGCTCGAGCAGTATCACAAGGAAATCAAACGCGTCGCTGAACACTACAAGCTGGATACTTATCCAAACCAAATCGAAATCATTGCCGCTGAGCAAATGATGGATGCTTACTCAAGCGTCGGGATGCCCATCAATTACAATCATTGGTCGTTTGGTAAAAAATTTATCGAGACCGAACGCAACTACAAACACGGGTACATGGGGCTCGCGTACGAGATAGTGATTAACTCCAATCCGTGTATTTCTTATTTGATGGAAGAAAACACCATCACCATGCAAGCGCTGGTGATGGCACACGCCTGTTATGGCCATAATTCCTTTTTCAAAGGCAATTACCTGTTTCAAACTTGGACAGACGCAGGCTCCATTATTGATTACCTGCTGTTTGCAAAAAATTACATCAGTGAATGTGAAGAAAAGTACGGCCTGGCAGAAGTAGAAAACCTGATCGATTCCTGCCATGCCCTGATGAACTATGGGGTCGATCGCTATAAGCGGCCACAAAAGATCTCTCTTGCCGAAGAAAAAGCACGCCAAAAAGCCCGAGAAGACTACCTGCAAACGCAAGTCAATGAACTCTGGCGTACCATCCCGAGTGGCCAAAAAGAGCAAGAAGAAGAAAAACGCCGTTTCCCTGCCGAGCCACAAGAGAACCTGTTGTATTTTTTTGAAAAGCACTCTCCACTGCTTGAGCCATGGCAGCGAGAAATCGTGCGGATAGTGCGCAAGGTCAGCCAGTATTTTTACCCGCAAAAGCAAACTCAGGTGATGAACGAAGGCTGGGCGACATTTTGGCACTACACCATCCTGAATCACCTTTATGATGAGGGGCTGGTGACTGATAGCTTTATTATGGAGTTTTTACATAGCCACACCAATGTGGTGGCACAACCGCCTTACAACAGTCAGTTCTATTCCGGCATTAACCCCTACGCACTCGGGTTTGCCATGTTCCAAGATATTCGTCGCATTTGCGAAAATCCCACTGAGGAGGATAAGTACTGGTTTCCCGATATCGCCGGGAAAGACTGGCTCGACACCGTTCATTTTGCGATGGCCAACTTTAAAGATGAAAGTTTCATCAGTCAGTTTCTCTCGCCTAAAGTGATGCGGGATATGAAGTTTTTTGCCGTCAATGACGATGACCGGCAAAGCTACATTGAAGTGACCAGTATTCATAATGAACAAGGTTATCGCCAATTACGTGAAGATCTCTCCGCGCAGTACAATCTCAGTAATCGCGAACCGAATATTCAAGTCTTCGATGTCGATTTACGTGGCAACCGTTCACTCACGCTTCGCTATGTCCCTCATAACCGGATCCCACTCGCGAAGTCTTATGAAGAGGTGCTCAAGCACGTCCATCGGCTGTGGGGGTTTGAAGTGATCCTCGAAGAGGAAACCAGTGAAGGACGCGGAAAAATACTGAGTAGCTGCCCCAAGCGGCCGCAGTTTGATCCTGACATCTTGATGGGCAGCCACTAACCTTGTCGAGCCATCCATAAAAAAGCCGCCATGGTCATCAGCATGGCGGCTTTTCTTATACACATGGTTTCACTCATTGGATCGCGTTAGGCTTCTTCTTCAGCCATATGTGCCGCAATTGTTTCACGGTTACTAAACCACAAGCCACCGCACTCACGTCCGTATTGTTTGACTCGATCGCCAATCATTGGGTGCTGATTATTGGCTATCATATCACGTAAGTCATTGTAAAAGCTCAATGCATTTTCACAGGCGCGGCGATCCATAAAGTAATATCCGCCCACACGCGAATAAATCTGACGCATGCCATTAATGGTTAACACATACACCTTGTTGCCAGAAAAATGCGCCATCCCTTGGAACAAACGATAGTCAAAGTGATTAAACGCGCGCCCCATACAAATGCGCTCGCACAAGGCGGGATCTTGCTTACCGTATTTGTCCTGGATCTTTTTAACGTCTTTTAAGACTTCACCTTGTTCATCGATAAGTCCCAAGAACTGCTCAAAGCTTTCGCACTCAAGCACTTGCTCACAACGTTTAATCACATGGTCAATAAGGTTTAAGCAGTCATCAGCTCGGTTTTTCGCTGCATAACGCATGTACACGCCACTGATGTCGGTGCGCGCCGCGAGTAAGTCCTCAAGCACACCATGCACATCTTGCCCCTCTAGGGTGACCAGCGTATCAAGAATGCTCAGTCCTGATGTACGCATATAATCATTTACGCGTGTTGGTTTGCCATGTTGAATGGTTAACCAGCCATCACGCGCCAGGCGCTGCAACACTTCACGTAAGGTGGTGCGAGTGACCCCAATCAGTTCAGACAGTTCACGCTCTGCAGGTAAAATGGAGCCTTTAGGAAAGTGATTATTCCAAATACTTTCAATTATATATTTTTCAGCAAATGTTGCTGGGCTATCCGCCTTTATAACCATTGAATCTAAATTCCAATTTGCTTCTTGCTCTGATTAATAACTCATCATACCACCAGACGCCATCAGCAGAAACCGCTGAGTGAGATCACCGGATATCGCGTGACATCTGCTATCTTTTTGTACCAGATCAATGAAAAACTGGGCATAAATCGCAAAACTAACCCATACAAGATGTAACAAAATATGTCTGAGGCAAACTAGCGCACACTTATGCGTGACGAAGCTATCCATCCACGCATTGTGAACCATGCGTCCCGATAACCCTTCGTCACTGATATCTGTCACCCTCTTACTGTGCCCATGCATCCATTCGCCGATTGGGCGTTTGTGTCGGTGCACGTTACTCGCCCATCCGCGCACTAGGTAGGCATAGATAACAATGAGACTTTCACTATGGCGAAGACCATGACACTCAGAACTGCGTTTCTTAAGAATTTTCTCGGCAAAGCACCTAATTGGTACAAACTAGCCATTGTTGGCTTTTTGATCCTTAACCCAATTGTTTTCGCGATCGACCCTTTTATCGCTGGCTGGCTACTGGTGGTCGAGTTTATTTTCACCCTCGCGATGGCTCTGAAATGCTACCCGCTGCAACCCGGTGGCTTATTAGCGATTGAAGCGGTCGCCATCGGCATGACCAGTCCCGCACAAGTCAAACATGAATTAGTGGCCAACGTTGAGGTTCTGCTACTCCTCGTCTTTATGGTGGCCGGGATCTATTTTATGAAACAGCTACTGCTGTTTATTTTCACCAAAATCCTGTTGGGCATCCGATCGAAAATCGCCTTATCATTGGCCTTTTGTGGCGCGGCGGCGGCGCTCTCTGCCTTTTTGGATGCCTTAACCGTGATTGCCGTGGTGATCAGTGTCGCCGTGGGCTTTTACTCCATTTACCACCGCGTCGCGTCCGGAAAAGAGTTCGGAGCTAACCATGATCATACCTCGGATGAAAGCTTAAGCGACGAGCTTAGTCGCAACGATTTGGAAAACTATCGAGCGTTTTTGCGCAGCCTACTAATGCATGCCGGCGTGGGTACCGCACTAGGCGGGGTAATGACCATGGTCGGCGAGCCGCAAAACCTGATCATAGCTGACCAAGCTGGCTGGCATTTTGGCGAGTTTATTTTACGCATGTCTCCGGTCACGCTACCGGTTTTCTTTGCCGGCTTGCTGACCTGTGCCCTTGTCGAAAAGTTTGGCTTATTTGGCTATGGCGCACACCTACCGCAAAACGTATTAAAAATTTTGGTGGGATACGATAACGCACAGCGGGCCAAACGCACACCACAGGATGTCGCCAAGTTGGTGGTACAAGCACTCATTGCTGTTTGGCTGATCACTGCATTGGCTTTACATTTGGCCGCCGTCGGTTTAATTGGCTTAAGTATCATTATCCTTGCCACCGCGTTTACGGGCGTCGTCGATGAGCACCATATCGGTAAAGCCTTTGAAGAAGCGCTGCCATTCACCGCGCTATTGGCGGTCTTTTTCTCTGTGGTCGCAGTAATCATTGACCAGCACTTATTTAAACCGGTGATTGATCTCGTGTTGTCACTGGACGGGCATTTGCAATTGACCATGTTTTATATCGCCAATGGCCTGCTTTCTATGGTGTCAGATAACGTGTTTGTCGGCACCGTGTATATCAACGAGGTGAAAACCGCCCTGCTCAATGGCGTGATTGGCCGCGAGCAGTTCGATATGTTAGCCGTTGCGATTAACACAGGTACCAACTTACCCTCGGTCGCCACGCCCAATGGCCAAGCGGCTTTCTTATTCTTACTCACCTCAACCCTCGCGCCGCTGCTACGCCTTTCTTACGGGCGCATGGTATATATGGCTTTGCCTTATACCATTGTCATGGGCGTATTGGGCGTGATTGGCATTGAGTTTTTCTTGGTGCCCGCTACCGAGTGGATGCTACACCAAGGTTGGATTTCCGAAACCATCCATATGGGCCAGCAAGCCATACCGAGCACTCACTAACGCACTTCTATCATTGACCTTCGTCTCAACAAACGATTGAATAGCAAGGCTCTCAATATAGGGCCTTGTTTTTTATCAGGAGTGAGTTATGTGGCGCGCCTTAAACCAGTTTTCTCGCAGCCGAGCGTCCTGGCTGTTGTTGCTTCTATGCGTTGTGGGGCTGGAAGCCACCGCGCTTTACTTTCAACATTATCAAGGGCTGGCACCTTGTGTGATGTGTATTTATGAACGCGTTGCCCTATTTGGAATTGGCGTGGCTGCCTTGCTGGGTTTAATCGCGCCCAACGACCCTTTTTGGCGTACTCTCGGCTTGCTTGGCTATGGCGTCACAGCTGGGTGGGCGCTCAAGCTCTCATTAGAGCACGTCAGTTATCAATTTCCTGATCCGAACCAACTATTCGGTGCCACCTGCGATGTGGCGGTGAACTTCCCGACTTGGGCGCCACTCAACCAATGGCTGCCATCCGTCTTTGAAGCCTACGGTGATTGCAGCAAAGTGGTGTGGCAGTGGCTAGGCTGGTCGATGCCCCAATGGCTAGTGGGGATCTTTTCCGCGATGTTAGTTGTCTGGACGCTAGTGGTAATTGCCCAGTTTATTGGCCGCC
Organism: Salinivibrio sp. ML290; assembly: GCF_001995695.1. Taxonomy (NCBI): domain Bacteria; kingdom Pseudomonadati; phylum Pseudomonadota; class Gammaproteobacteria; order Vibrionales; family Vibrionaceae; genus Salinivibrio; species Salinivibrio sp. ML290. Next base: position 79,725 of record NZ_MUEY01000010.1, read on the forward strand.
CCCCACGCCGCATTTTTTCATAATGGCGGGTGACGGATCGTGTAAGATAGCGTCGACTTCATCGGCGCTTTCGCTCCTTGCGACGTGGTTGAACCGCTCACAAAGCACCTTGATTAAAGGGCGATCTGCGCCACTAAAAACCCCAGCATCAAGGCGATGAGGCTCACTCCAATAGATGGCCTGATGTTGGTGTAGCACGGGCGGTCCATCAAGGATGTCACACCAAAAACTGCACAATAAGATCACCTTGTCGCCGTAATCGAATTCGGTTTCCACAATCGGTGCCCCGACATGGATCTCTACCCCAAATTCTTCACGCCACTCGCGTTTGAGAGCCTGCTGGTCAGTCTCGCCTTGCTCGACTTTGCCGCCGGGAAATTCCCACCAACTAATAAACTGCGCATCTGGCTGCCGTTGGGCCACCAGCACTTGCTTGTCGCGCATGGCAACGCCGGCCACAACACGTATTGGCGAGGATTGTTTTAACGATTTCATGTCATTAACGCCCACAGCACTTTTTGAACTTGGCACCACTGCCACATGGGCAAGGATCGTTGCGACCTATCGACTTAAATGGGTTAACCTGGTGCGCACCATGCGTGCCTTGTTGTGCTTCATCCGCCGCTTTCGCCACGTCTTGGATCATTAAATCCAGTTGATCCATATATTGGCCCGGCTCAACATCAATGCCAACCTCTTTCATCTGCGCTAACGTGCCTGCTTCATCGTGTAGCAGCAGCATGCTAGTGACTAAGGCGGATAACATCCGGCGACTGCCATCATTCATGCTCACATCGTGCCAGTATGGCTCAACATAGGGCCACACCGCTAAAAAACCCTCGGCGAAAGCTTGGGCGTGCTCACCGCGCATCGACAACATTAAGCTATCCGGCAATACATAATCATTACGCATCAAGGCGTGATATTGCTGCTCGAGGTGCGCCAGCACTGACTGTTTATCGTCTGGATGGAGACCGGCCGCCTCCTCGTCGTCTTCTACCCCAGCGGTCACTAATACCGACAGCCAAGTGTCAGGGTCTAAAGGAGCCGGACAAATGTTCGCGGCCAGCAGTGCACCTTCCACAAAGCTGGCAGGCATACCGTCCCAGTGCTCAGAGAGCGTCACTAGTGTTGACATAAGCTTTCCTGTGTCATCAATTCTGTTTGTTAACGTGCTTTATCGAGTGCACGCACTATCTCATCGGCGCGATTAAGAACGCGAATCACCTTAAAGCAGGCATCAGCCTGGGGATAATATTGGCGCAAATACTTGAACCATTGCTTGATGCGGTTGGGGAAATACTGCGCCTTATCACCTTGGCGTTCTTGATCGGTATAGCGAACCAGCAATGCTAGCACCGCAGGCCAAGGCATCGGTGCAACGCCATCACGGATATGCTGACCCAGATTGGGCATGTTTAACGCCCCACGGCACACCATTAAGGTATCGCAGCCGGTCATTGCTTGGCAGCGCAGTGCATCCTCACGGTGCCAAATATCGCCATTGGCCGTGACTGGGATGGGCACGTGTTGATTAATGTCAGCAATTAAATCCCAACGAATGGTACCCGCTTTGTAACCATCGCGCTTGGTACGTCCGTGAACCACTAACTCATCAGCGCCTGCCTTTGCCACGGCCTCGGCAATGAACAAGTAATCATCAAGATCATTAAAGCCAAGACGTATTTTGGCGCTCACCGTATAGGCAGGATCCACCGTATCGCGCACCGCTTTAACCACATCAAACATGTGCTCTGGGGTTTTGAGCAACGCCGCGCCCCCACGGTTGCCATTCACCGTTTTCGACGGACAACCAAAATTGATATCAATGCCTTGCGAGCCAAGTTGGATCGCACGGACGGCATTGCTCGCCATCGCCGTTGGATCTTGGCCCAATAGCTGTACACGAACCGGGGTCCCCGCCGTCGTGGTGCCCCCATGCGCTAACTCAGGACAAAAGCGATGAAAGACTTTTTCCGGCAAGCGTTGGTCAACCACGCGCACAAACTCAGTGACACAGAGGCTGTAGTGATTAATCTCCGTGAGCAGCTTGCGCATTAAGGGGTCCAGGACACCTTCCATCGGGCCTAATACAATGCGTGGGAATTGATAATTCGTGTGACTCATGCCGTACCTTTACCGTTAAGGCGCGCTATTTTGCCAGCTTTTCCACCAAAGCGCAGCTAACAAAAAAAGCCAGTCGCAATAGGACTGGCTTTCAACGCATTAGCGACGCCGATAAGGGCTTAGCCTTCAGCTCTCGCCGCTTCAACCATGGCTTCGAGCTGTGGGTACGGCAAATAGCCGGGCGCGACCTGATCGCCAATGATCATCGCGGGCGTACCTCTTAGCCCTAGCTCAACAAACGCGCGATAGTTCTCTGCGACCGCTTTTCCGGTCATTTCTTTGCCGGCAAGCAATGCTTCGGTACCGGTTTTCTGCGCGATTTTCTCTAACGAGCGCGCATCATGCATACCGCGCTTTTTCATCAATAATTCATGGACCTGCGCAAATGTCTGTGGCTGTTCTAGCCACACGTTCATCGCATACACCGCGGAATTAGTGCCGAGCGATTCGATACTCTGCTGTTTGAGTGGTACAGCAATATTAATCACCTTGACATCGTCATGCGCGGCCACCAGTTTCTGCAATTCTTCTTCCAGTTTTTTACAGTATGGGCAGTTGTAATCCATAAAGTTCACCACGGTGACTTCAGGGTTCTCTGCACCAATCCAGCTGTGGGTGTCCGATTCAAACCAGTCTCGGCGTGCAGCAAGGTTTTCCTTTAACGTCTTTTGTTGTTCCACAAACTTTTGCAAGCTCTGGTTGAGATTGGCGATCAGTTTAGGGTTTTCTTCTAACAAGCTGACAATTTCATCCAGTTGCGCTTGCTCAGTATCAGACAACGCATTCGCGCTGACAGGAAGAGCCAGAAGCAGTAGAGCCCAAAGAGGGGCGATATAGCGAGATAAGGACATTGGGTTTCCTTTTGATAAATGTAAATTCATAACACCAGCCTTAACCATAGGCCAAGCGGTGTCGTGAAGCCTGTTGTGATTGACGTGATTTTTCCTTGCTCGATCACCATCACGGTGGGCGTCACTGTCACTGAAAACGCATCAGAGAGGTTTCCATGTCGGTCGTTCACCACGGGAAAATCATAACCATGATGAGCAAGGTATCCAGCAAGGTGTTTATCTGAGCCTGAGCGTAACGCGAACAAAACCACTTGCGCATGGCCGCTTAACCAATCTACCGAGGGTGTCACAAAACGGCATACACCGCACCAGCTTGCCCACACATAGACAAGCACGGGGTCGTGTTGCGACATGGCGACCAAATCCTGTTGACGGCCATCCAGCAAATGCACCGACTCGACTGGCACTTGACTGGTGTCGATATCGCGGCTGCGCCACCAATCCACCGCGGTGCTAGATATCAGCACAAATACGATGAGCCAGCAAAGATCACGTGCACCGGGTTTGACCCGTTGACGCCATGACCGTTTCATTTGCTTGGCTGTCATGGTGTTTTCGCCTGCTCAAGCGCCGCCATCACCGCTTTGTCAGTCAAAATAACCGGTAACGCAACGCCTTCAGGCGCACCAGGGCCATAAACGATATTAAACGGTACCCCATAGCGCTGGTGCTTTTGCAAGTATTGGGTCACGGTGTCGCTCGGACGGGTCCAATCACCTTGCATTGCCACCACATTCGGCGCGGTGATGGCGTCATACACGGGGGATTGTAAAATCACACCCACTTTGTTGGCATGACAGGTAATGCACCAATCGGCCGTCACATCAACAAACACCACTTTGCCCTGACTCACCGCTTGATCGATCGCAGCCTCATCAAGACTCACCCAGTCCGGTTCCGAGTTCAATGGCGTCGCCCATCGCTGCGCGGTCAATGACGCACCAATCAGCCCAAGCACCACCACCACTAACAGTCCCGCCGAGCCTTTGATCGCCGCCATTTTTCCAAGTGTGCGGTATGTTAGCCACACACTGGCAACCAGCAGTAGCGTCCCCACTGCGATAGCACCAGCAACGCCTAGATATGGCATCCACAACCAGAATAACCACACCGTGGTACCGGCCAGCAATAACGCGARTACCCGTTTGACATGATTCATCCACGGGCCAGGTTTGGGCAATGCGCGCGTCAGCCCAGGAAAAGCCGCGACCAGCAGCCACGGCAGTGCCATGCCAACGGCGAGTGCAGTAAAGATCAACCACAGAGAGGCCAACGACCCACCCAGCGCATAGGCGACAGCTGTCCCAAGAAAAGGCGCTGAACATGGCGTGGCCAGTAAGGTTGCAAACACCCCTTGAACAAAGTGGCCGCTGGTGGTGTGGCCGCCGCGTGTCGCCATCCAGGTTTGCCAACTGGACGGTAAATCAATGCGCAGCACATCAAACAAACTCAAGGCGAACAGCCAAATCACCAGCGTCATCACCCCAATAAATATCGGGCTTTGAAACTGGATCCCCCAACCGACGGCTTGCCCCGTCAGTTTTAAGATCATCAACAGCCCCGCAATCGCCCAAAAGGACACCAGGATCCCCACCGCTGAGGCCAAAAACTGGCCGCGAATAGCGCCACGTGTGGCACCTGGATTAGCCACGATACTGTTGAGCTTGAGCCCAAGCACGGGAAGCACACAGGGCATTACGTTGAGAATCAAGCCACCCAAGAGGGCAATACCGCCAATCATCCAAATCGATAACCCGGCTTGCGAAACCACACTGCCCGCCTGCACGGTAGTGGCATGCTCAGCCAGCAGTTGCTTATCCATGACCGTCACTTGAACCGGTTTATCGGTAAGGTTGGGCGTTTCAATCCAATTGGTGACATCAAAGGTCGCGGTCAAGGTATCGCCATCACGCTGGATACTGGGCACGCCAAAGGTATCATCGATAACCGCATCACCATCCACCAGCATATCGGGTTGCTGCCAAGCTTGGCTCCCAGTCACAGTGACCGCGAGTTGTTGCTGATTGGTATCCCACACCGCGGACTCAATCTGTACACTGGGTAGCGGCTTAGGCACTTGGCTCATCGCTTGGTTGAACTGATACATCCGCTCACCATCAGCCTCAAGCGTGCTCGGGGTAAAATCGAGAGAGATCGGATAGTCAGTAATCACACACACAGTAGTGCACGAAGATAAACGCAAGGTGGCATCCAGCGATATCGGCTGTTGCCACGTATCCACCTTGAAAGTCAGCGGGAAGGTCACTTGCCCTTTGTAGCCCAACATGGTCAGGCCAAGGAGCTCATGGCGCTTAGGTGCCGGCCAATGCCAAGTAATATCGTCCAAGTTTTGGCTATCATTGATGATAAGTTCCGGCGCCACCCCGCCCTCGCCTGGCGAGCGCCAGTAGGTTTTCCAATCACCTTCTAGGCGGATAGACAGCAGGCCATCAAGACGCTGCGTATCAGGGTCACCCTGACCGGTGAGAGCCAAACGTGCCTGTACAGGGGGATGTTCCGGATTTTGTAACCACCCTGTATCTGGCGCATTGGCCAATACTTGGGTGCTGAATAACAGTAAGCAAAAGGAAACGAGGTGGCGCAGTGCAAACTGGCGCAGTACAACACGTCGCCATACGCTAATTTGCTGTGCTATGTCCCCGTTGCTTTGATTTCGATTCATGTGTCGGTTCCTTGTTAAAGAGAAAAAACGCGGCTGGAGAAGAATCCGCTTTATTCTCGGAACACACAAAAACAAAGGTGCCGTCGCCGATAGGTCGGCGGGTCGTGAGTGGGTAAAGTGGCCGATACGCTAACGGTCGCCATCACCGCAAGTAGCACAATTAACCACCAAAGCGGTGACGGCAGCCAGTCTAACGCCAACAAAGTGGGATGCATCAGTTGCTCGGAAAGCGTGCATTTTTTACCGAGCACGCTATCAGCTCCTTTCGCGTCGCCAATATTGGCTGCTTGGCAAATCGCTTGCGCTCCTGATTGCCAACTCAGTTGGTTTTGCAAGGCACACACCGCCAGTACCCAAAGCGCAATCGCGAGGGCCCAGCCAGCTTTTGAACGACGCGTATACCTTTGCATTTCACCTCCTGTCGAGTTGGCCATCATTATGCCCAACAACAGAAATTAAACAATGGGTTATACCACATGGCGATATTTACACCACGTCACGTCTATGAGACTAGGTATAACTACTAATGTGCTTATTAGCCCCACCACTGATTTTGAATCTGCGCCTGTTTATAACTCTCGCGTTGCTTCATACGGTCGAAATAGTTAGCCAATAGTGGAAAATCAGCACTATTAACCCATCCTGAATAACCTAGCAACTCAAGCCTTGATAACACGACAGTCCAAATCACATCAGCTAATGAGTATTCATCACCTAGCAGGAACGACTTACCGACTAATTGTTGTTCAGCAAAGATAATAGACGCATGTGCACGCTGCTCAACCTGCTTGATATGTTGCACATCCACTCGAAATGTCTTACTGCGCTCAGAACGTGCCGCGCAATCCAAGTATATCTGCTTTAACTCAGGGTATTGCTTAGCCAGTATCAGTGACTTTTTTATACGCTTGTCTAATATTTTCTCAGATTTTTCCATCGAAGGATGGCGGGCATAGCTAAGAATCTGGAGATCAATGGTATCTGCTAGCTCAAGCAAATAATCCATTAATTGGTAGTTAGTATCACTTTGTGGCAGCAAGCTTTTTCCATTCGGAAGCGATGCGATAAATCGAATGATGTGAGCAGAGTCAGTGATCACTTCCGTTGTATCCTTTTGCCACTCAAGTGTAGGGATGACGCCTTTAGAGTTGAGTGCCAGATACCAGGGATCCAGTTGTTCCTGTGAACGCAGGATGTCGATTACACGCCCAGTCCAGTCCAAACCTTTCTCTTCCAATGCCAGTCGTACCTTCATTGAGCATACTGACAAAGGGTGATGATATAATTTGAGTGTATACATACTGATATCTTGATTTTCATTGAGTTTTAGCTAGATCGGCTATGAAGGACTAGTTCCATCTCTACGATCGCGGTTTTATCGGCAGCATTCGAGGTAATAAATCGGCTTCAGGGGAATCTAAAAAACGGTGCTTAAGTGCTCCTGAAACATGCAGGAAAAGCGCCACTAATAATCCGTATACAAGAATAACATGAACTTGTTTCGCCATCCCTGCAAGCGGCAGATCTTTGTCAAATAGTGGTGGGATCTCAACAACACCAAAAAGACTGATCGAGAAGCCTGAAAAATTAGTCATGGCAATGCCGCTTAAGGGGATCATCAGCATCAATGCGTAGAGCACTAATGTAACTCCCTTAGACAAGCGCCGTTCCCAATTAGCCAAAACGTTCGGTAATTTAGGGTAAGAGCTAACATGACGCCAAATAACCCGAAACACTGCCAGCTGCATGAAGATGACGCCAAACGATTTGTGTAGCATCACCAATTGAAACCGAGTTGGATTCGACGTTTCCAGCCCTGTCATGTAGCTGCCGACTAGGATAAGCACTAATAACACCAGCGCCATACCCCAGTGGAGTCCCTTCGCAATTTTTCCATAGTAAAAACTATGATGTTGTTTCTTCGTCATAAGTCACCTTTAAAAATTTGATGAACACCCAAAGCCTGATTTCGACCGTCTTTTTTCAGGTTATTGTCTCCCAGTGAAAAGATATATAGGATTTATGTGAACTCATTGTTTACTGAGAGCGATAAATGTGAATATCCTTACTCTGATGGAAACTTTCGCAGTGGTCGTAGATTCGGGGAGTTTTACCGCGGCTGCTGACCGATTGGCACTATCCAAATCATTTGTTAGCAAGCAAGTAACGCTACTGGAGAGGGAGCTGGGCTCGCGGTTGCTTTATCGCACAACACGTAAGCTAAGCCTATCTGACGAAGGAGCCCGCTTTTACAGCCATTGCAAGCTCATCATAAAAGAGGCCGAAAGTGCGCGTGCTGAGGTGATAGACAGCCAAAACTCACCAAGGGGGAAAGTTCGAATCACCATACCTCAAAGCTTGATTATCTCAGGGCTTGGCGGGTTGCTATTTGATTTTCAAAGCCAATATCCAGATATCGAGCTAGATGTGATTGCCAGCGGACGAGTTGCTAACCTCGTTGAAGAGGGAGTTGATGTCGCTATTAGGGTTGGTCAGCTAGAGGATTCTAGTCTTATTTCACGCAAGCTTACTGATTGTACCTTCCAAACGGTCGCCTCTCCCCATTATCTGGAAACAAGAGGAGTCCCAACACAGCCAAAGGATTTAATTCAACACAACTGTCTTATCTACGGTGAATCTAAACTTAATAAAGGCTGGCCTTATCGCTTACCAAATGGTGAGCAAATTACAGTAAAAGTCTCAGGGAGCCTAACCTGTAACGATGGCAGCTTAGTCACCGATGGAGTGTGTAAGGGGATGGGGATCGGGTTTGGTCCGGATTTTCTGTTTAGAAAATATGTGGACAGCGGGGATTTACGGGTCGTATTGATAGATTATTCACTCCCACCAACAACGATATCAGCACTCTACCCTCACAACCGCCACCTAACAAGGCGGGTGCGTGTCCTAATCGATTTTTTAGCAGAACGGTTGGATGTGAAGAAAGCAAAAAGTCGCTAACCTCGACAAGTAAAGCCCCTCTCGTTGCGTGAGTTAAACCATGGTATCTGTCACTCAAACAATAAGGAGCCGAATAAAGAGCTACGTGTTAAGCGCTATACGTATCGAATCGCTATTGGATATGATCTTCCCAATCAATCACATCGATTTCGTACACCACGCTGTCTTTTACCGAGATCCCCGCTTTATGCATCGCCGCCTTTGATCCTGTGATCAGCGGGTGCCACTCGGGTAAGGGCTTATGTTCAGCCAGCAAGCGGTAGGCACAGGTTTCCGGCAACCAATAAAACTCATCAATCTTATCACGGGTAAGCTTCAGGCATGACTCTTCATAAGAGAAGCGATTGGGATAATCTTTGCACGAACAGGTTTTATCATCGAGCAAACTACAAGCGACATTGGTGTAGTAAAGCTCGTCTGTCTCTTCATCAATCAATTTGTGTAGGCAGCAGCGGCCACAGCCGTCACAGAGTGATTCCCACTCCTCGTCGCTCATTTGCGCTAAGGTTTTTTGTTGCCAAAAAGGCGTGCTCATGATGTTTGCTCTCTTTTTATTTCACCGCCTTTTCGCGGCGACGACATTGCGCGCTTGTTATAACCATCATAGCCGTAAAGTGCAAGCAAGCCTTTGTGTGGGTTGGATAGTCAAAAAACGGATGATAGAGTGCCCGCCTTTGTTCATTCATAGAGGCTATGACTATGCCTAGTGCATCGCCATTTTCATGCCGCCTTGGCTGTGGTGCTTGCTGTATCGCCCCTAGCATTTCGTCACCCATTCCCGGGATGCCAAACGGTAAACCCGCAGGTACGCGCTGTGCACAACTGGATGAGCATAACTTATGTAAACTGTTTGGCTCCCACGCCCGCCCCGATGTGTGCACCGCATTCGATGCCGACCCCGATGTGTGTGGTAATACCTATCAGCAAGCGCTCGATAACCTTATTTATCTGGAAGCGGCGACATAAAAAACGCTGGCCTCTCCTAGCCAGCGCTTGGTAGTCTCCGGTTGTTTTCAGAGCAACGGATTAGCTTTGAATACCCACGATTAGCCAAGGTGCGTTCGGCTGGCGTAAGTCACGCTCTAGGTGCCAAATATCGGTAATGTCCTCTTCCACGCCTTCAACACGGTCACAATAACGGCCGGTGAACTTCAGGCTCAGCTGGGCGGTGCGGCTGTCATAATCGGCGCGGACAATCTCTGCATCCACATACATCACTTCCGTATGCTGCTCTTCATCCAGTCGCGCACGCTCTGCCGCTAAATCATTATAAAGCTCGGGCGACACATATTCTTGGATTTTATCCAACTCATTATGATTCCAAGAGCCTTGTAAAATACGATAATGTTCGCGAGCACCACTTAAAAAGCTTTGCATATCGAACTGCGGGGGGAAATTAAACGGCACATCATTGTTTGCAGCGCCAAACCCACCAGACGTCGCGCCTGTATCTGCCGCATTTTGTCGGAATGCATGAGGCTGTTCATGGTAATAGCCTTTATTTTGCCCCGCGTACGCTGGCCCTTGCGCTTGTGCGCCCGCTTTGGCTTGGGTAAGCCCGCGAAGAAATTTCATCGCAAAGTAGGCAATGACCCCCAAAATCAAGATGTCCATGAACTGGATACCTTCAAAGGCACCGCCGAAGAAAGCGGCCAGTAAACCACCGGCGAGCAAGCCACCGAGTAGACCACCGGCGAGTCCTTTTTTGCTGGTTTTCGAGGTGTTTTGTTTGAGTGTGTTGGTATTGGTGGTGGTATTTTTGGGCGCAGGGGCCGTTTTAAAGCTTTTGCCAAACGATTTGCCGCCACCGAAGCGTTTTGCTTCTGCATAAGGTGCTGTTACAACAAAGACAAACATCAAGGCAGCAACAGAGAGTAATCTTTTCATTATTGCATCATCTGTGGTTTTAGACCGTTATCATGCTAGAGTTTCCGGTGATGAAGTCAATTAGCAGTGCGAGAATAATTGTTACCAAACGTCATACTAGCCCCGCTGTTTTGCGGTCACTAGGAACCATTTGTCTCGCCTGGACTCCAAGCCATTAGTACATTTCTCACTGCAATAGGACCAAGCCATGAATGATACCCACAGTAAATTTGTCGGCTACTTGCTCTGGATCTTTGGTTTTCTCGGCTCCCACCGCTTTTATTACGGCAAACCAGTGACAGGTACCCTTTGGTTTTTCACCCTAGGCCTTTTCTTTGTCGGCTGGATTGTGGATCTGTTCTTGATTCCCGCCATGGATAAAGAGGCCGATCTTCGTTTTCGCAGTGGCCCCACGGATTTTACCATTGCTTGGCTATTACTGACCTTTCTGGGTGTGTTTGGCATTCACCGCATGTACATGGGTAAATGGATCACTGGCTTTATTTACCTATTTACCGGTGGCTTTTTCTTACTTGGCGTATTGTATGATTTTTGGACACTGAACGAGCAGGTGTCGATTAAAAACATGCAAAAATTTTCTTAATCATCACTAACGCCAAACTAACTCAATGATGCGCAACGCATTTAAGGTTGCGCACTTCTCCCTCGCTGCTAGTATAAGTCGCTTACCGCAGCGCGATATGGATCTGCCCACATGAGCCAACAGTTTCAGCTTTTACGTGAGCGACGCTTCTTGCCTTATTTTATCACCCAGGCATTAGGCGCTTTTAACGATAACGTCTATAAAAATGTGTTAGTGATCATGGTCGCATTCGCGTCGGCCGAACAATTGCCCATGGATGCAACACTGTTCATCAACGCCGCCGCAGGCTTATTTATCCTACCTTTTTTCTTGTTTTCTGCCTTTGCCGGCGAACTGGCGGATAAATATGATAAAGCGCTGATCATGAGGCGGGTGAAATGGTTAGAAGTCGTTATTATGTCAAGCGCTGCTGTCGCGCTGTATTTTCACGCCTGGATTGTGTTACTTGGCTTATTGTTTTTGATGGGGACTCAATCGGCTTTTTTTGGCCCGGTAAAGTACGCATTGTTGCCACAAACACTCAGTGACAAAGAGCTTGTTTCGGGTAATGCCTTGGTAGAAACGGGCACATTTTTATCGATTTTGCTTGGCACCTTGCTCGCCGGTTTTATTGCCCACCATCCAGACTCAAACCAGATAGCGGGGGGCGCTGTATTAAGCTTTGCCGTACTGGGCGTTATGTCTGCCTATGCTATCCCACCTGCGCCCGCAGGAAACCCAGGGCTCAATTTACGCTATCGGCCGGTGGCTTTAATGCGGCAAACCCTGCGCTTTGCGCGTAAAGACAAAGTCACCTTGCAAGCGATTCTCGGGATCAGTTGGTTTTGGTTTTTAGGGGCGAGCTACTTAACCCAATTCCCTAAATTTACGGCATCGATTGGTGGGGGAGAAATCGGCGTGTCGTTTTTACTGACCTTGTTTTCAGTCGGCATTGCCGTGGGGTCACTGTTGTGCGATAAGCTCTCCGGTCACCGTATCGAACCGGGCATTGTCCCCTTGGGCAGCATAGGGTTAACCGGTTTTGGCTTACATTTGTTTTTTGCCACACCAGCGGTCCCGACACTCCACTCCAGCCTGGTTGCTTTTATCACTGACCCAGCTCTGACCTGGGTATTTATCGATTTATTGATGATTGGCGTGTGTGGCGGGATTTTTATTGTGCCGCTGTATAGCTTAATGCAACAACGCGCCGATAAAGCTGCGCGTGCGCGTGTGATTGCCGCGAACAATATTTTCAATGCACTATTCATGGTAGCCAGCGCAGCGCTCGGCATCACACTATTGGTGGTGATGAAACTATCTATTGCGCAATTCTTCTTGGTATTGGCCGTACTTAACCTTTTAGTGGCGGTGTACGTCAGCAAACTGGTCCCCATCTTTGCGTTGCGCTTTTTTACCTGGATGGTCACACATACCCTGTACCGTGTGACACACAAAGACTTGCACCACATTCCTGAAAAAGGCGGGGCTTTGCTGATTTGTAACCATGTCAGCTATATGGACGCACTCTTGTTAGCAGGCGCTTGCCACCGACCTATCCGCTTTGTGATGTTTGAAGATTTGTATAAATTGCCAGTACTGCATTGGTTCTTCCGAACGTCAAAAGTGATCCCCATTAGTCATCGTGGCCGCACGATCCGTGCTGCCATGAACGAAATTCAAAAAGCACTTGAGAATGGCGAGGTGGTGCTGATTTTCCCAGAAGGCCACCTCACTTATGACGGTGACATTGATCAATTCCGCCGCGGGATGGATATGATTCTGCAACGCTCACCCGTGCCTGTGGTACCGATGGCATTACAAGGCCTTTGGGGCAGCTATTTCAGCCGCCATGGCGGGAAAGCCATGTTAAAACTGCCCAAACGCGTTTGGTCAAAAGTCACGGTTGTAGCTGGGGAAGCTGTTGAGCCTGAGCAAGCGACCTCAGAGTACATGCGCGAAGAAGTCATCCGCCTGCGAGCCGATCGACCTTAGTCAATCGCTTGGCGTTGCGCCCAGTGCGTTAACATCGCTCGAGACGGTTTAATCCCCGCCTCGGGCGACAACGATGGCCAAGGTAAAAATGCGACTGGGCGTTGATAAGCGGGCAATGTTTTGCAATGAGCCATCAGTTGCTTGGCATCGATATGTGTGTCACTTTGAACGATCGCAAGCGGTCGCGCACCGAACTCACTGTCATCAATGGGCACCACTATCACTTGGCCGATCTCTGCGCATTTTTGCAAATGAGCCTCAATCAGCTCAGGTTGGACGTTCTCCCCACCGCAGGTAAATTGATTATCCTTACGCCCGATGAGACGCAGTGTCGGCGGCTGAATCTCTGTACACCAGCTGGCTAAATCGCGCGAGGCTAGGCCTTTAGAGGCATCAAGCGGTTGCAGTATGCCCGCTTGCCAAAACCCTAAAGTTAACGTTTCTCCTCGGTGGATCACCTCACCGTCATCTGCCACTCTCACGTCACGATAAGGTAGCGTGGTGCCCACGTCATCTTGTCCATCCGCTCGCTTTAGGGTGACCGTCGATGCCGTTTCTGTCATTCCATACCCGCACCAGCAGCGAATTCCCTTTTTTTCCGCCTGTTTAGCCAGTGGGCGAGGGATCGCCGCCCCACCGAGTAGCACATGAGATAGCGACGATGCTCCCGACGTTTTGTCCAGCACCGGTAACACGCGATGAAGCTGGGTCGGCACCAAAGAGGCGTGAGAGACATGAGTGAGGGCAGTCGCTAACCTTTCACCACGGCAAGGGTATAGTGCGAGTTTTGCGCCTTTGTACAGCCAACGCCACACAATGGCCAAACCAGAAATATGAAATAAGGGCAAAGATAATAGCCAGCAGTCTACGCACGCCGCTGACACACTGTCCGCCAAGCCTGAAAAAGGCAGTCTCTGCGTTAAACCGGCTGCGCTGGCAAGATGCTGGCGAGCGGCATGCACCACTGCCTTGGGCGCCCCCGTCGAGCCTGATGTCAATGTCAGAGTTAAAGGTCTATCTGGTTGCCAAGAGGCAGAGGGAGGCGGCGACGTTGACGTCGCATCGAATAGTGTAGGCGCTAGATAGTGATAGGCGTCTAGATTGTCCAGCACTGCCGCTGTCACTTCCTCGCTCAAGCCATGGTTCAATACCAGTGTTTTTTTCCCTGCCTGCCAAGCGGACAACAACCCTATCACGAGCTCTTGTGGCGCCAAGGTGCTATCGAGCACCACAGTTGGTGCCTCACCCAGTTGGTGCTGCTGACAATCAACCCGATCCTGAAGCGCTTGCCATGTTAACGGCATATCGCTCTCGATGGCGCTGGCATCAGGTGCCACTGCGGCCCAGTGTTGCCATGGCCATGTGTTAAACCCAAACATGGCCCTCACAAGGTGTTTATCCAAATCAGTGGCTGATCGTGCAAAGGGATCAATGGCTGAGGGGCACCTGGCCATGTGCGGTCGAGTTGCTGCTGGTATATGCCCAGCGTATCGAGTCCAGGCACCACGTCTGGGGTTAACCAACTCGCTAAACGCGATAATTGGGTTAAACCCAAACTGGTTTCCAATGCTGAGCTCACGACAGGCGTTTTTCCCAGCGTGTGCGCGCGACTGATCCATTGATTGATGTTATCCAAAGCCCCCATCAAGCTCGGCTTTATCACCCAAACCGGCGCGACCTCGCTTTCGATCAAACTAGGTTCATGCGCTTCCCTTAACGTTTCGTCCCACGCCAAGGGATAGCCTAAGGCTTGGGCCTGCGCCAAAGACTGGTAAGGGTCGCGGCATGGCTCTTCAATCCATTGAATACGCGCTTGATGCGTTTCACTAAGGCCGTTCCAAAAACTGGCAAGCTGCTCGGGGTGCCAGCGGCGGTTGGCATCAAGACGCAAAGTCAACACCGGTAACGCCTCTAACAAGGTCGTCACCATTAGCCGGTCGCGAGCGACCTCATATTCACCCACTTTGACTTTCGCTTCATGAGCTTGTTCTGCAGGTTGCTGCAACAACGTCATTAGCAGCGCATCCGGGTCGCCAGTGCAGACAGGCACGTAACCAAACCCCGACAGAGTCGGTAAACGTTTATCTAACTCAGCTTGCGCAATGCTTAAGCCCCATGCGACCGAAGGCGGCAATTGCGGCATGGCGATATTCCGGTGATCACACCATACGGAGGTCGCCGCGATGAGTGCATGGCGAGCCTCGTCAAAGGTTTCTTGGCTAAAACCGGGTAATGGCGCGATCTCTCCCCAGCCACGTTGAGCCCCCTCACTCAATTCAACTACCAAGCCTTCTCGCTCAGTAACATGCTGATCGCGAATAAATAAGCCTGAATTGACTGGCAAGGTATAGTGATAGATCCGTGCCTGTCTCATAATGACCTCTATGGATTGCGTGGAAAACGGTCAAACTCGGGGCGGCGTTTTTCATTGAAGGCGTTGCGCCCTTCTTGCCCCTCGTCCGTCATGTAAAACATCATGGTCGCATTGCCCGCCAGCTCTTGTAGCCCAGCTTGGCCATCACAATCTGCGTTTAAAGCGGCTTTCAAGCATCGAAGAGCCATAGGGCTGTGCTGGAGCACTTCCCGGCACCAACGCACAGTTTCTCGCTCAAGCTCATCCAGCGGCACGACTGTGTTCACCAACCCCATATCAAGCGCTTCTTGCGCATTGTAAAACCGACACAGAAACCAGATCTCTCGCGCTTTTTTCTGTCCTACGATTCGGGCCATATAGGAGGCTCCCCAGCCGCCATCAAAACTGCCAACTTTAGGACCCGTCTGGCCAAACTGGGCATTGTCTGCGGCGATGGTTAAGTCGCACATCATATGCAGCACATGGCCGCCCCCCACCGCATAACCCGCTACTGCGGCAATGACGGGTTTGGGGCAGGTGCGGATCTGACGCTGAAAGTCCAGCACGTTCAAATGGTGCGTGCCTTCATCATCTTGATACCCGCCGTAGTCGCCCCGCACGGACTGATCGCCGCCGGAACAAAACGCCTTCTCTCCCAGCCCAGTGAGGATAATCACGCCCACTCGGCTGTCATAGCGCGCATCAGCCAACGCTTGCATCATTTCTTTTACCGTTTGTGGCCGGAATGCATTGCGTACCTGAGGGCGGTTAATGGTGATCCGAGCGATACCGTCGGCGGATTTATGGTATAGGATATCGCTAAACGCATGCTCAGTCGGTTCCCACTCAATCGGCGCGTAAAGCTCTTTTTCTGTCATTCCCGGCGTGACAGCCATAGTGTCTCCCCTTCCTCGGTTGCTTGGGACAAAGCCCGTCATAAAGATAAAAAGTCAAGCGAGTGCGTGACTTTGCGTGAGTACCTGCACAAACCTATCTGGATTTTCAACATGGCTGTTGTGCCCTGCCCCTTCTATCGGCGTGGCGGGGATCCCGGTGTGTTGCCATAGTGAATGTGCAAGTGAGGTAAATTTGTTGTCGTGCTCTCCACAAAGGTAGTCAATCGTGACGCCTTGTCGAAAGGCTTCACCCAGCCCCGCGCGTAAATTCGCCTGGCGGCCCAAAGAGGTCGCCAACAGCATTTTCGCCACGGCGGGGCCGTGATTATTTCCCCGCTCAAGCACTAAAGCGGTACGCTGGTCAGATGTGAGTGACTGGAAGACGGTTTGCTGGTACCAATCGTTTAACACCTCTGACAGGGTTTGATGCGCAAAGCGCGCCGCCCACTGGCTATCCTGTGCCAGCCGCTTGCGTCGTTGGTGGCTATCCGCAAAACCTGGGTGACCCGCTTCCAAGAAGACCGCGCGCCAAAGACTGGGGTGAGTGCAGACAAGATGCATGGCAAGGCGCGCGCCGAGCGAGTATCCGACTAAACATGCCTTTTGATGCCCCCACACCTGGTAACACGTTTGTCGTATTGCTGCGACTGTCGTGGCAAAGTCAACGGCTTGATAGCTCACACTGCTACCATGACCAGGCAAATCAATGCACAGCCAATGACAATGGTGCATTTTATCGGTCACCGTACGCCAATCTTCTCCGCTACCTAAAAAACCATGGAGAAACACCACTTTCTTTCCATGCCGATCGCCGCCTTGTTGGTAACTAAGCATGTGTCCCCCTGGCTGCCATGGCAGCTAAGCACTCGCTGAGTACCTGTCCCGCTTCTCCGGCCGGTGTCACCACTTCAATCACATCAGCCCCAGGGGTGGTGAGTGCCTGACTCACGCTTCGCACGAGATCATCTGGGGTCACGGGTTGATGGAAACCCAAAGAGAATTGCGCCGCGATGTGTTCAAAACCTAGATCATGCGGCATCCGGTAGTAGGTATCACAAAGGGTTTGATCAACCGGCAGCGCATCAAAAATGCCACCACCATTGTTATTCAGGATAAGGATGGCGGCCGGCGCAGACGTCTCCCGCCATAATGCGAGGCTATTAAGATCGTAAAGTGCACTGGTATCACCCAACACCACTAACATTGGCTGAGCGCGGTATCGCTGCACCCCAGCGGCACAGGCGAGTAAACCATCAATGCCCGAGGCGCCACGGTTGGCAAATACCCGATGGTGAGCAAGGTGAGACCAAATATCCGCTAAGCGGATCGCCAAGCTATTACCGATAAAAACATCCGCTTGGTGAGGTAACATCGCCGGCAGAGTTTGAAAGACATTGTGTTCCGACAAAGGGGAAGTCGGTATGGCGGCGGCTGCCAGTTGCATCTGATACTTGGCACCGTTGACCAGGGCGCATTGCCACGCGCTCACATGCGTCGAATCAGCTATCGCGTCAGAATGTGCACTGTCGACAGCATCAGTCAATGCGTTTAACCATAACCGCCACTGGGACGGCGGCACGACAAACTGTTCGACAGACAAATGATGAGGGGCAAGTGACTGTGTGTGTTCGCTGATCAGCCAGTAGTGAGCTTGCGTTTGCGCCAGCCATTGGCCAAGGCGTTTAGACACCAACCGCCCACCGAGCTGAATTACCCATTGGGCTTGATTCAATTGCTGGAAAAGATCGGGATGGTTAAGCCACAGATCGTAGCCAGGTGCACTGCTCGCCACCCCTGCCTGTGGATCGGCCAAGATAATGGCATGAAGCGCACTCGCTAACCGCTCCACGGCCTCGGACAGCCCCTCTGGCACGGCACCAAGTACAATTACCGTTCGTGGTCCTCCATCAGCCGGCGTCCACCAAGGCGGCCATTCAGGCATCGCAGAACAGCGAGCTTGATGGTGGCGGGTATAACGCTGGCCGCTTTGCCACCAGTGGGCAACAGACTCGCGAAGCTTTTCCTCCTCTGTCTCATCGCGATTGCCATAAAAAGGCTCACGAAACGGACAGTTAATATGGACGCTCCCCCCTTGCTCAGCCTGACGTGCAAGTAGCTGATCCACTTTGGTGAGTAACGCCGGCAAAGGGATCTCAGCAGTCGGCGCCGGAAGCGCCAATTCAGCGGTCACATGAGAAGAAAACAGGCCTGATTGGGTAATCGCTTGGTTCGCGCCACAATCCATTAATTCAAACGGGCGGTCAGCAGAAAGAATCACTAACGGTTCACCGGTTAAGCCACTTTCCACCACGGCAGGCAGCAAATTTGCCACCGCGGTGCCTGAGGTCACAATCACCGCGATAGGCTCACGGACACTCTTGGCCAAACCAAGGGCAAGGTAACCCAGCCCGCGCTCATCAAAGTGACGGTGGATTGTCACCGGACGTTGGGGATGCTGACTTTGTTTCACCGCGGCCAGCGTCAAAGGTGTGGAACGTGAACCGGGCGCGACACAAATATGCCTGACGCCTAGGCGCGATAGCTCTTCTATCACAACCTCTGCCCAGGTGTGTGTGAGAGAAAGCGACATTAGCAGGCTCCGAGTCTGATGGCGTCTTTTTCAGGCACCGTGCAAGCAGGCAAACACTGACGGAGAGTCGTGAGCTTATTGTCCAGCTCTTGCCACTCAGCATCCGGATCCGAGCCAGGGACAATACCGGCGCCGGCATATAAGTCCACGGTATTCTCTGTCACTTGTGCACTGCGTATTGCTACACAAAACTGGCTTTCACGCTGAGAAAGATAACCGACCGCACCGCTATAACGGCCACGTGCAATGCCTTGCTCGGCTAAAAAGGTACGCGCATTTTCACGGGGCAACCCGGCCACCGCGGCGGTGGGCTGTAAGGCACTGAGCAGCACAGTATCATCAACACCAGGCCCGATAATGGCGCTGATTCGACGACGTAAATGCTGAAGATGGCGAAGCACAATCAGATGCGGTTCAGGGTCAACCGTCATGGTTAACGCATGACGGCGAAGTCCGGCGAAAATATCGTCCACCACCAGCTGATTCTCGTGCACGTTTTTCGTGTCACTTAATAGCCACTCGCCAAGATGGTGATCTTCACTAAAGCTTGCGCCACGACGAACTGTCCCTGCTACCGCTTCTGTGGTCACACGACAATCGCGACGGCGGTATAGCCGCTCTGGGGTTGAGCCAACAAAAGCGTCATCAGGGCCGGTTGCAAAAAGGAAGTGAAAACTCTCGACATTGTGCTGTTGGCTATGCTGTAACAGCTGGCCGGCACTGATCGGCGCATTGAGCGACAGACGCGTTTGACGTGCCAGCACCACTTTTTGTAGTGCGGTCTGCTCCATGTGTGTCAACGCACAACGGACAGATTGACACCACTGAGCGTGGTTGGGGGTATGTGTCTCTTCACGGACAACCGCTTGCCCTGCCGCCAAAGGACGGCCTTGCCAAATCACCTGATTAAGTACCACTTGGCTGTCACACGCCGTGGTGAGATTAATACTCAGCTGCCATTGCTGGTCACGCCTGACGAGCTCAACCACTGGCAAGAAAAAATCACCACAGCCGGGTGCATCATCAAAGGCCACACAGCCCCAAATGCGCTGGTCAGGCACCAGACTGGCTTGGGCCGCTTGTAGCTGAGAAAACTGATGGCTAGCGCCCAGTGCCAATACCTCTTCACGACCATCGCGTGATTGCCAGTAGGTTTTCGGGTAAATAGGCTGTGCATCCAACCAAGCAACGGGCGACAAATCACCTGGCCAAGTAAACGCCATGGTCAATTGTGCAGGCGCTTGACTGATCGCTACTTGGCTTTGTAAATGATTAGCCGCTTGAATCAAGGTAGTCACGACATCCTCCAACCGCCTAGGCGGCAGTGCTCTTTGCAAGTCAATCCGTACTCTTTTATGTAGCACGTTATTCTTGCTTATCAGTCTACCTGTGAGCGTCTTTTACAAATATGCGCTAGATCAGTTATCTGTCAAACTTGGTCGATTTTTTTGCGCCATTCCTGGCAGTGAAACTTTATCTGCCCAAGTCTTTCGAATTGGCAAACAAATAGTGTAAGTTACCAAAAAAGCCTAATAACAATTTTCACCTTTTTATTTACAGGAACGTTAATGCAACCTATTGGAATGTCCGCCAAGCTGGATGATGTCTGCTACGACATTCGCGGTCCAGTGATGAAAGAAGCGAAACGCCTCGAAGAAGAGGGCCACCGCATTCTTAAGCTGAATATCGGTAATCCCGCCCCGTTCGGTTTTGATGCCCCCGATGAAATCTTGGTGGATGTGATCCGCAACCTCCCCACCTCGCAAGGATATTGCGATTCAAAAGGGCTCTACTCCGCCCGTAAAGCCGTGGTGCAACACTACCAAAAGCGCGGCTTGATGGACTTAGACGTTGAAGACGTCTATTTGGGCAACGGTGCCTCCGAGCTTATCGTGATGGCCATGCAAGCCCTGCTTAATAATGGTGACGAGTTACTGGTGCCCTCACCTGACTATCCACTTTGGACGGCGGCGGCATCTTTATCAGGGGGCAAGCCTGTCCATTACCTTTGCGATGAAGAGTCGGACTGGTATCCAGACTTAGACGATATCAAACGTAAAATCACGCCCAGCACCCGGGGGATTGTCCTGATTAATCCCAATAACCCGACAGGGGCTGTCTATAGCCGCGACTTTTTGTTGCAAGTGGTGGAGATCGCGCGCCAGCATAATCTGATCATTTTTGCGGACGAGATCTACGATAAAATTCTCTACGACGGGACGCAGCACTACTCTATCGCCACCTTAGCACCGGATGTACTGTGCTTGACCTTTAATGGCTTATCCAAGGCCTACCGAGTCTGTGGCTTTCGCGCCGGCTGGATGCTGGTCACAGGGCCGAAACAACATGCACGCGGTTACATCGAAGGCCTTGAGATGCTGGCATCGATGCGGCTTTGTGCTAATGTCCCGATGCAGCATGCGATTCAAACGGCGTTGGGGGGATACCAGAGCATCAACGAGCTTATCTTACCCGGCGGTCGGTTGCTGGAGCAGCGCGACAAAGCCTATGAGCTTATCAACCAAATTCCAGGGGTGAGCTGTAAAAAGCCGAAAGGCGCGCTCTATCTCTTCCCGAAAATCGACACCAAGCGGTATAACATTCATAACGATGAAAAGTTAATGCTCGACTTTTTATTGCAAGAGAAAGTGCTCATGGTGCATGGAACGGGCTTTAATTGGCATCAACCCGACCATTTCCGGCTTGTCACCTTGCCGCGCGTCGATGACTTGGAGATGGCTATCAGTCGCTTTGAACGCTTTCTCAGCGGGTACAGCCAAGAGAGCTAGTGGGTGTTACCTGTCGATAACGCAAGCACGTGCGACACGGCTTGCGTTATGTTATTGATCACCGTATTCCGTTTATAACGCCCTTATTCGTATGTCTCGATACTGCTCTCGCTGCCATAAAGCCCACGCCATTTGCATTTGCGATGCCATCATCAAGATTGATAATCCCAATCCCGTGATCCTGCTTCAGCACCCTGATGAAGTCTCGCACCCAAAGAACAGTGCCTGCCTGCTGAGCCTTTCGCTACAACATAGCGTGACCTTCGTCGGAGAAGATTTTAGCCACCATCCCCAACTGAATGCGTTATTGGCGGACCCGGACATTACTTATGCCGTGCTCTACCCCGGTGAAAACGCGATGGCACTCAGTGAGATGGCGGCCCAAGGTGCGAGTGCCAAACAAGGGGTTATTTTGCTGGATGGGACCTGGAAAAAAGCCTACAAAATGTATCAGTTGTCGACCAATTTACAGGCACTTCCGAGTATCCGTATTGACGCCTGTGCGCCAAGCCAATATCAGATTCGTAAGAGTCGGAAGCCGGGTGCCCTGTCCACCCTCGAGGCCGGCTATATGGCGCTGAGTCAACTCAGTGGCGACCCCACACCCTATCAGCCGTTGCTCGACAGTTTTGACCTTCTCGTTCAGCGCCAGCTCGCCTTTATACCCAATGCGAGCAAGCGCCACGACTGAACGAGCGACTTGCTTAGTGTCCCGCACACTGAGGGCGTCATCACCCACGCTCGTCCCCGATCGCTAGCGAATCGCGTACAGCGGACCATTACTGGCGGCGGTAAACATGGTGCTGTGGAGCTTTTGCGCAAAGCTGTCAGTCATCGACGACAGGTAATCGGCAATCACTCGCATTCCTGATTGGCCGTTCGCTCGGGCGGCCAGCCAATCGCGTCGATAATCCGTTGGCAACAAACGCTCGGGATCAGAGGCAAAGGCATCAAACAACTCCATGACCAACTGTTGGCCCTTGTACTCCACCACCTGAAGCTCTGGCTGTTTAACCACAAATTCACTGACAAAGCGCTTTAGCACCTCCAAAACACCGGCCATGACCTCAGTCAAATAGGCATTCCACGCCAATAGCGGAGAGGTAAAACTGTGGGTGCCATCTTGATTGGTCGGCGCGATCTCCACTGAGGTCAATAACGTATTGACCAGAGCGCCAATCGCGTCCTTACGCTCGTACGGAGGGCCAAACATTTGCTCACTTAGCTCACCAATGTTGGCCTCGAGCCATGGGTCACCACACTCTGCCAAATAGCTTGCTACTGACTCTTGCCATTGCTCCCTCGTCACTAGGCCCATCACGATGGCATCTTCCAAGTCATGGACGCCATAAGCGATATCATCGGCCAGCTCCATGATGGAGCAATCGAGTGATTTATAGCGTGTTTTGCGGTGTTGATCCGTGGCCGTATGATCACGAAACGCTAAAAATAACGCGCGATCCGCCTCATTTAATGGCGCGAGCACCCAATCTCGCCGCGCTTTATCATCATCATAAATGCCCTTGGCGGGTTGCCACTCCCGCGCTTTGAGATGGCGAAAGTCGTTAACGGGCGCAGGCTGATTGCCATTGTGAGCGGCACTGATCAATGCGGGGTACTTCATCACACCAAGCAAGGTGCGACGTGCCAAGTTCATCCCATGATCTTGTGTATAAGGCTCAAGCAGCGTGACAATGCGAAAGGTTTGCGCATTGCCCTCAAACCCTCCGTCATTGCGCATCATGTAATTCAGTGCGATTTCGCCGCCATGGCCGTAAGGAGGATGACCGATATCGTGAGCCAAACAGAGGCTTTCCATCAAACCGGTCGACGGAAGCAGTGGGCGAAATGCTGGTTGTTTCTCTTTGAGCTGAGCGACGATGCCGGTACCAATTTGCGAGACCTCAAGTGAATGGGTTAACCGAGTCCGATAAAAGTCGCTGTGCTCGGCACCGAGCACCTGGGTTTTTGCTTGCAAGCGTCGAAAGGCAGCTGAGTGCAGAATCCGCGCACGATCGCGTTGGTACGCCGTGCGTTTATCATGACGACGCTTTTTCTGCTCATTTGTCATCTGGCGAATTTGCCAGGCGTCAGATAGGTCAAAATCCATCATCACTGATCTCATCCAACGACAGTGTAAAACTATCCACAAAAGTGGCCATAAAGTAATCGCTCGCCGGAGAGCGCCTTTTCTCTAACGAGGCTTCCAGCCGCTTCTTCGCTTGCTCAAACTCATGGTTCCCTGCTGCAATCTCTTCCAGGCATTTTAAATAAGCACATAAGGTGTCGGCCTGTTTCACCAGTTGGTAATCATCCGGCGCGATGTGGTCTGAGTCTATTAGCCCGCTATATTCCTCTTGTAACTCAGGCGGCAGCATCGCGATAAGCTTTTTCTCGGCCATTTTCTCTATTTTTTTATACTCCCCCGCAATGGATGGATTGAAGTACTTTACTGGGGTAGGCAAGTCACCCGTGATCACTTCGCTGCAATCATGGAACATCGCTAATACTGCGATACGCTCGGGTTGATAGTGACCATTGAAGCGTTTGTTATTGATTAACGCTAACGCATGCGCCACAAAGGCAACCTGTAAACTATGTTCAGAGATATTTTCGGCGGAAACATTGCGCATCAGTGGCCAACGATAAATCAGCTTCATTCGCGCAAGGTGGGCAAAAAAGTGGCTTTGTTTTTGAGTCATCGCATCCTGCTACCATGCTACACATCGCTGTCATTGTGTGCATTCAAGCCAGCAGACACAAGTATTATTCGCGCAAAGCGCCAAACACCACTTTGCGCGAGCGTGGTTACACCTTTATGAGGTCTCGGTTTTTATCCAATGTTGAGGGACCAATGCCTTTGACCTCCATCAGTGCGTCTGGCGAGCTAAATTCACCGTGGGCTTGGCGATACTCAATAATGGCCTTGGCCTTCGCCGGACCAATCCCCTTGAGTTGCTCTGATAACTGCTGCTCACTCGCGGTATTGATGTTAACGGAAAGACGTTCAACTTGCTCAGTCGCTTGAACGGCGTTTTCATCAGCACTCCAACTCACCGGCGCCGTCACCAACGCAAGGGCAAAGAACAGACAGGATAAAAGGTGTTTCATGATTTCACTCCTTGTAGAAATGTCAGCCTTACCCTAAGTCCGCGCTCGCCTATTTGCATGTGAGCGATAAAAGAAAAACGACGCAGGACAAAGTCCTAGCGCCGTTTTTCTTACTCAAGCAAAGAGGGTGCGAGAGAGATCGAACTCCTGCTGCCCACTCGCTTACTGGGTATCTGACTCCGCGTAAGTCACATCCACCTCTTCGCGCAACGCTTGTAAGGTCGCAGACAGTGACATGTTACTCATCGCGCGTTGAACACGCGCCGCCATTTGGCTTTGCGGGCTGATATCTGGCACCTCAGGCACCATCACCTTATCCAGTGCGACAACCACCACATCACCTTGACGGTTTTGCGTCACGCCATAGCTGGCGTTGTCAGATGCTGGCTGTGGCAGAGAAAACGCCAGCTCAGCGATAGCTTGTTGCTGAGAAACACGGTTGAGTGTGATGGGGGCACTGAAGGTGTAATCGCTCCCCGTTACCTCACCGCTTTCTTCGAGTTGGGCAATCAAGTCACCGGCGGTTTCTTTTGCTTGCTCTTGGCCTTTCTCGGCGGCGAGCGTTTCGCGAACTTGGTCTTTCACTTCCGCAAAACTAAGCTGTTTTTCCGGCTTCACATCATCAAGGCGCACAACAATCGCATGCTCACCAGACAACTCAATCAACTCTGAGTTAAGCCCGTTTTCACGTACGTCATAGCTGTCAAGTGCTTGCTGGATCTGAGGACGAGCCATCAAGCCAGTCGCCGCGTCTAACGCAAAATAATCGGTATACTGCACCTTGCTGTTCACCGCATCAGCCGCAGGCTCCAAACCATTCGCCTCTTCAAAAGCGACTTCCGCCAGTGTGGTAGACTGCGCGTAGAAACGATCCGCCGCGCGCGCTTGTTGCAATTCGGTACGGATATCGTCTTTTACCTCTGCAAGCGGTGTCACATCCGCCGGATCAATATCGTCTAAACGGATAATATGATAGCCAAAGTCAGATTGAACGAGCCCAGAGACATCGCCTTTCTCTGACAGCGCATACGCCGCTTTCTCGAACGCCGGATCCATCACATCAGGTTCAATCCAGTCCAGCGACCCACCCTGCTCAGCACTGAAGGTGTCATCAGACATTTCCTTCGCTAAAGCAGCAAATGCGGCGCCTTGATTCAGGCGCTCTAGCGCTTGCTGGGCTTTGGCTTTAGCCTCATCACCTGTCCCTTCAATCAGGATGTGGCTCACTTTACGACGTTCTTGTGAGCCATACTGAGACTGATTCTCTTGGTAATAAGTCGCGATGGCTTCATCCGAGACCTGAACCTCATTAGCCAGCCCCTCTCCCGTGAGCTCTACATAAGCGACTTTGACCATGCGAGGCTGGATATAATCGTCTCGGTTAGCTTGATAGTATGCTTCCAGCTCGTCGTCCGTTAGTGATACCTGCTCTGCAAAATCAGCCACTGGGAGCGTGATGGTGCGCACTTGGCGGCTTTGCGCCTCTAAGCGATACAGATTCTCTAACTCACTGGGCAAGACAAAGCCTGAGCCTTGTAGGCCATTAACCAGCTGCTGACGCATTAAGTCTGTGCGCATATAGTTGGCAAATTCATCGGCACTCATGCCCGTTTGGCGCAGAGCGGCTTGATAACGATCGTTATTAAACTGCCCGCCTTGACGGAACTGTGGCATCGCTCTAATCGCTGCTTTGACTTGCGCATCACTCACACGCAAACCGAGTTCGCTAGCCGCCTGCTCTAACAGCAAGTCATTGATCATTCGATCTAAGATGTTTTGACGAAAACGCTTCACATACTCTGGGTTGCCCAGCAGTTGGTTAAACTGCTCTCCGGCTTGTTGCTGCATACGAGCACGTTCGTTTTGATAAGCTCGATCGAGCTCTGCACGGCTGATTTCTTTATCACCGACGGTTGCAGCGGGCGGGTTGGAACCGCCTGCCAGATAGCTGCCGACACCGGCAAAAGCAAAGGAAAAGATGATAAGGCTTAAAATGATCTTCACCGCAAGACTATTGGTGCCTTCGCGTATACGTTCCATCATAACTGGCCGGTACTCCAACTGGTTTGGGCTGGTTGTCTTTCAACTAAAAAGGCGCATCATGTGATGCGCCTTTACGCTCTTGTGCGCCGAATTATACGCGGTTGTTAGTGGCTTTGCAGCTCTAGCGCCCCGTCAAACGCGAATAATTCGGCAGCGAGTCACGAGGATTACTCGTTAACGGCGTCTTTTAACGCTTTACCCGCTTTAAAGCCAGGTACTTTGGCCGCCGCGATATCAATTTCAGCGCCCGTTTGTGGGTTACGGCCCTTGCGTGCAGCGCGTTCGCGTACAGAGAAGGTGCCAAAGCCCACTAGCGCGACCTGGTCGCCTGACTTCAATGTGTCAGACACCGCCTCTACGAAGGCATCCAATGCACGGTTTGCTGAGGCCTTAGAAATATCCGCACCTTCTGCAATATGATCAATCAGTTCCGACTTATTCACTTTTTCATCCCCTTAGATTACATCTCCGCAAACCTATCAATGTTGCGGTATTCAATAACAGACGCTTTGTCGACGAAAGACGTTGAAAGCGCGCTTGCCCGCCCCATGCAGGCAATGCGTCAAAGCAACGTTAGCGAGCAAAAAAAACGCTGACAAGCCTTTTACTGCCTGTCAGCGTTTTACGTTGCTTAATTTTGCTGCATGTCACTCTTTTCGGCGTTAACCAGCTCAATTCCGAGCGGATTATTCTCTAGCGCAATGGTCAAAACATCATCAATCCAACGCACAGGGTGAATAGATAAGTCCTCTTTGACGTTGGCAGGAATATCCTCTAAATCACGCTCGTTTTCTTTTGGGATAACCACCGTTTTTATGCCGCCGCGACGTGCCGCGAGTAGCTTTTCTTTCAAGCCACCAATCGGGAGCACTTCACCGCGTAAGGTGATTTCTCCCGTCATCGCGACATCGGACCGCACTGAGTTACCGGTTAAGCTTGAAACCAAGGCAGTACACATCGCGATGCCCGCACTTGGGCCATCTTTGGGCGTTGCGCCTTCTGGAACGTGGACATGAATATCACGCTTCTCGTAAAAGTCGCTGTTGATACCCAGCTTCTCAGCACGGCTGCGCACCACGGTCATCGCCGCTTGCACTGATTCTTGCATCACATCGCCCAGCGAGCCTGTGTGCGTCAGTTTGCCTTTACCTGGCATCGCTTCCGTCTCAATAGTGAGCAAGTCACCACCCACTTCGGTCCAAGCAAGCCCAGTCACTTGGCCCACCCGGTTTTGCTCATCCGCTTTACCATAATCAAAGCGGCGGACGCCTAAGTAATCTTGCAAGTTCTCATCCGTCACCGTCACTTGCTTGAGCTCGCTATTAAGCAGAATTTCTTTGACCGTCTTGCGACAAAGTTTAGAAATCTCGCGCTCAAGGTTACGCACGCCCGCTTCGCGTGTGTAGTAACGAATAATGCCGACAATGGCCGAGTCTTCAATCGTGATCTCATGCGGTTTCAAGCCATTACGAGCCACTTGCTTGTCAATCAAATGCTGCTTAGCAATGTTGAGCTTCTCGTCCTCGGTGTAACCAGACAGGCGGATCACTTCCATCCGATCCAGCAGTGGGCCGGGGATATTCATCGAGTTAGATGTGGCCACGAACATCACATCCGAGAGATCGTAGTCAACCTCTAGATAATGATCGTTAAACGCATTGTTTTGCTCAGGATCAAGCACCTCAAGCAGCGCCGATGAGGGATCGCCACGCATGTCAGACGACACCTTATCAATTTCATCGAGCAGGAACAGCGGGTTACGGACGCCCACTTTCGACATCTTCTGGATAAGCTTGCCGGGCAATGAGCCGATATAGGTGCGACGATGGCCACGGATTTCCGCTTCATCACGTACGCCACCCAACGCCATACGGGTATATTTACGCCCAGTGGCGCGAGCAATAGACTGCCCTAGCGAGGTTTTCCCCACCCCTGGCGGTCCCACTAAGCAAAGAATCGGGCCTTTCAGCTTCTTCATCCGATTTTGTACCGCGAGGTATTCCAAAATACGGTCTTTGACGCGCTCAAGGCCATAGTGGTCGGCATTGAGCACTTCTTCCGCGCGGGCTAAATTCTTTTTCACTTTTGAGCGTTTTGCCCATGGCACACTAATCATCCAATCGATATAGCTGCGTACCACGGTGGCTTCCGCCGACATCGGAGACATCATTTTCAGCTTTTGCAGTTCTTGCTCGGTTTTTTCCCGCGCCTCCTGCGGCATTTTTGATTCTTCGATTTTCTGCTTCAGCGCTTCAAACTCGTCCGGCGCATCATCCAGCTCACCCAGCTCCTTCTGAATGGCTTTCATTTGCTCATTGAGGTAGTACTCGCGCTGGCTCTTTTCCATTTGCTTTTTAACGCGACCACGAATGCGCTTCTCAACCTGAAGCAAGTCAATCTCAGACTCCATCATAGTCATCAGGTATTCGAGACGCTCGGAAATATCAACGATTTCCAACACATTTTGCTTGTCTTCAAGCTTAAGCGGCATGTGGGCAGCAATGGTATCAGCAAGACGCGCCGCCTCTTCAATACCATTTAAGGATGTCAGTACTTCTGGCGGGATCTTTTTGTTGAGCTTGATAAAGCCTTCAAACTGGCTGATCGCCGTGCGAACCAACACTTCCTGCTCACGCTCATCCAAGCTTGGCGTGGTCAAATACTCGGCCTGCGCAGTGAAGAAATCATCTTCACTAAACTGATCGATGCGCGCACGCTGCATCCCTTCAACCAGCACTTTCACCGTGCCATCTGGAAGTTTAAGAAGCTGGAGAATGGTTGCCACCGTCCCAACGGTGTATAAATCTGAGATACTTGGATCATCAGTGGCGGCATCTTTTTGCGCAACCAGTAGAATCTGTTTGTCGTTGTCCATCGCCGCTTCAAGGCAGCGTATCGACTTTTCCCTTCCCACAAAAAGCGGGATCACCATGTGAGGATAAACCACCACATCCCGAAGTGGCAGCACCGGAATGTCAATGCGCTCGGAACGCTCCAAGTTCATATGCTTCTCTCTTCCGTTCAATCTGATTATGAGTATATGGGGTCTGTTGGACAGGTTTCAACGGCTCAACCGTCAGAAAATAAAAAAGGGAGTTGTCACTCCCTTTTTCTATATCACTGATAACCTTGTGTAACGATATTACTCGCCACCCGCCGCTTGGTTATCCGTGTGTTCATACATCAGTAGAGGTGCAGATTCGCCTCGGATCACTGAATCGTCAATCACCACTTTGCTCACGTCTTTCATTGACGGTAAGTCGTACATGGTATCCAACAAGACAGCTTCGACAATCGAGCGTAGGCCACGTGCACCCGTTTTACGCTCCATCGCTTTTTTGGCGATAGCACGCAGTGCGTCGTCTCGAAACTCCRGCTCCACCCCGTCGAGTTCAAGCAACGCGCCATACTGCTTGGTCAACGCGTTTTTCGGCTCGCGCAGAATTTGCACCAAGGCATCTTCGTCAAGCTCTCTCAACACCGCGGTTACGGGTAGACGGCCGATAAATTCAGGGATCAGGCCATACTTCACCATGTCCTCGGGCTCAACTTTGCCAAAGAACTCATCGGCTGAACGGTCCGTGGCGCCTTTAACCTGCGCACCAAAGCCAATGCCAGAGCCTGTATCGACACGCTGCTCAACCACTTTATCGAGCCCCGCAAACGCACCGCCACAGATAAACAGGATTTTCGACGTGTCCACTTGCAAAAATTCCTGCTGTGGATGCTTACGTCCTCCCTGAGGAGGAATCGACGCGACTGTCCCTTCTACCAATTTAAGCAGTGCTTGTTGCACCCCTTCCCCAGAAACGTCTCGGGTAATAGATGGGTTGTCGGATTTACGAGAGACCTTGTCAATCTCATCGATATAGACGATACCACGCTCCGCTTTGGCGACATCATAATCGCACTTTTGCAACAGCTTCTGGATAATGTTTTCCACGTCTTCACCGACATAACCGGCCTCGGTCAATGTGGTGGCGTCTGCCATGGTAAATGGCACATCCAAAAAGCGCGCAAGCGTTTCGGCCAGTAATGTTTTACCACTACCGGTAGGGCCGATCAGCAAGATGTTACTCTTGCCCAGCTCCACGCCATCTGCGCTTTTATCACCGTTTCGCAAGCGTTTGTAGTGGTTGTAGACTGCAACCGAGAGCACTTTTTTCGCTTGCTCTTGGCCAATGACATAATCGTCAAGGTGTGCACGAATCTCACTCGGCGCGGGTAAGCTATCTCCCTCGCGCTTTGGCATCACTTCTTTAATTTCTTCACGGATAATGTCATTACACAGGTCAACACACTCATCACAAATGTAGACCGATGGCCCGGCAATTAACTTACGAACTTCGTGTTGGCTCTTACCACAGAATGAGCAGTAAAGCAGCTTTCCGCTTCCACCGTCTTTTCGCTTGTCTGTCATTCGCTAACCTCTTTGGGGCATTTGCCCGTCGTTGCCTTATGTTGAGTTTACAACAAATCGGCCACTTTTTCCGACCCAACCACTGACAAGCTTTGCGCTTGTTCACGCAGCTTGCTTGATTTCAACGCCCTAAGGCATGTTGGGTTTAGTCTCGTTGACTTAATACGGCGTCAACCAAGCCATAGTCCACCGCTTCCTGTGCCGCCATGAAGTTATCACGGTCGGTGTCACGTTCAATCACTTCCATCGGCTGGCCTGTGTGCTCAGCCAACAGGGTGTTGAGACGGTGCTTGGTTTTGATCATTTCTTGGGCATGAATTTCAATGTCAGACGCCTGGCCTTGGAAGCCCCCCAGCGGCTGGTGAATCATGACCCGTGAATTCGGTAGGCAATAACGTTTGCCTTTGGCTCCACCCGCCAACAGGAACGATCCCATTGAGCACGCTTGGCCAGTACACAGGGTGCTGACATCAGGCTTGATAAACTGCATGGTGTCATAGATCGCCATGCCTGCCGTGACCACGCCACCTGGCGAGTTGATGTACAAATAAATGTCTTTTTCTGGGTTTTCTGACTCTAAGAACAGCATCTGCGCCACAATCAAATTTGCCATTTGATCTTCCACTTGCCCAGTGAGGAAGATGATGCGTTCTTTTAACAGGCGAGAGTATATATCGTAAGAGCGCTCGCCGCGCGAGGTTTGTTCCACCACCATAGGAACAAGGGCGTCCATAATTGGCGGCATGGCATTATTGTGTTGTTGGCTCATAGCGTAATATCCCTAATCGAATTCGTTATAACTCTTGCCTTAACCAAGGTTTAGCACAAAACGCTGTAACAGGTCACTAAAATCTTAAATCGATGCACGCAGCTTAATGATCCAGCGAGGTTTTTTATGGCTAAAACGTCTCGCACTCTTGACGGTTAAGCGGCCAATATAGCGACTCAGTAGATGGAAAAAATGGCCCAAATGACAAGTCATTAGGGCCATTGTAAGCAAATCCATTTACGCAGTGTCAATGCGACACAAACGTTTTTTAACCTTGATTAAGCTTGCTGAGAAGCGTTCATCAAGTCACTAAAGCCGACTTCAGCTTCGGTGACAGTGGCTTTTGCCAGTAGCGCATCAATCGCTTGCTCTTCTAGCGCGACGTTGCGCATGTTTTCCATCAGCTTCTCGTCTTTCTCGTAGTAAGCGACAACTTCTGATGGATCTTCATACGCCGATGCCATTTCTTCGATCAGTGCTTTAACACGCTCATCATCCGCTTCAAGCTCTTCTGACTTGATCACTTCCCCAAGCAGAAGACCGACGCTTACACGGCGTTTAGCTTGCTCTTCGAACAGCTCACGTGGTAGCTGAGAAGCGCTATCCATGTTGCCGCCAAAGCGTTGTGCCGCTTGCTGACGCAAGGTGCCAATTTCTTGCTCAATCAGCGCAGACGGTACGTCGATTTGGTTTTGCTCAACCAAGCCGTCAAGTACCTGCTCTTTCACCTTGTTCTTGATCGCTTGCTTGAGCTCGCGATCCATGTTTTTACGCACTTCCGCTTTCAGGCCTTCTACGCTGCCATCGGCAATACCAAAGCGCTGTACAAACTCTTCTGTCAGCTCAGGCAGCTCTTGCTCTTCCACCTTGTGCAGTTTAATCGCAAACTGCGCCGCTTTACCTTTTAGGTTCTCAGCGTGGTAGTCGTCTGGGAAGTTCACATCGATAGTGAATTCTTCACCCGCTTTTTTACCCACTAGGCCGTCTTCAAAGCCTGGGATCATACGACCTTGGCCCATTTCTAGTTGGAAGCCTTCAGCTTTACCGCCTTCAAACTCTTCACCGTCGATGGTACCAACAAAATCCAAGGTGACACGGCTGTTTTCTTTCGCTTCACCCTCTGCTTCAACCCAGCTCGCTTGTTGCTTGCGCAGGGTATCAAGCATCTCGTCCACATCACTTTCTTGAACGTCTGCTTTTGGCTTCTCAACGCTGATAGCATCTAGGCCTTGAAGCTCAACCTCTGGGTACACTTCAAAGTCAGCTTTAAAGACCAAATCTTTACCCGCTTCGTTTTCAACGGGTGTAAAGCTTGGCGCCCCTGCTGGGTTCACTTTTTCTTGAATCATGGCTTCGATGAAGTGACGCTGCATCACTTCGCCCAGCACGTCTTGGCGTACTGTGTCACCGTACATGCGTGACACCATCTTCAATGGAACTTTACCTTTACGGAAACCATCAAAACGACGATTCTTAGCGATATTGCGTAGCTCTTTAGTGACTGCGTCATCGATGTTGGCAGCAGGCACTGTGATGGTCATTTGGCGCTTAAGGCCTTCGGTGGTTTCAACGGTAACTTGCATTATAAATTTAACCTCAAATTTACTCAGGGGTACTGAGTGATGTTTACCAGTTTTACTGGTGGCATCATCTGAGCTATGAATCCGTCATAGCCCCTGCGAATCCGGATACACGCAACTGGCGTATCGAGCTATCTCATCCGAGACTGAAAATTAAGACGCGCTATTATAGCGGCACCCGTCAACTGAGTCGAGACAAGGGGCGACCGATGGCGTTTCAATATCAAAATTGGGGTGATATCTCACAATTCAACCGCGTAGGATCACACTTTTTACGGTTTTATGTGTGTTTGGTTATTTTCAGAGCAGTTCGGTGAGACAAACAGGGAAGAAAGCAGAATGGCGCGCCCTACAGGATTCGAACCTGTGACCCACGGCTTAGAAGGCCGTTGCTCTATCCAACTGAGCTAAGGGCGCACTGTCTTTACGCAGCGTGGATTATAAAGCGACGTTAGGCGTCGTCAACGCTTTTCCCTAAAATATTGACGTGGTTGCTCAAAACCACATCATTTACTGGCTATGTATTCATGCCACGCGGTGAGGCGAGAACGCGAAATTAATGCTTTTTGTGTTTCAGTCTCGTCAAGCATCGTGCGAGCATGATCGGCTGAGTGCTTTTTTTCCCTTCCCCCTCATTAAACTGCATTAGCAAACGTTTGCGTAATAGCTTTTAGGTGCGTTTTTTGTCACACTATTGCCAACATTGCTTTAGCCGAAGGATAGTTATGGCCGCACAACTCATTGATGGAAAGCTGATCGCGCAAACCGTGCGTCGAGAGGTTGCCGCCCGCGTTTCCGCTCGCACTCAAGCGGGACGTAGAGCCCCCGGATTGGCGGTAATTCTGGTCGGAGACGATCCTGCCTCCCAAGTTTATGTTGGCAGTAAACGTCGTGTCTGCGATGAGGTCGGGTTTGTGTCAAGGTCTTACGACCTCCCGGCTTCGTGCTCTCAACAAGAGTTACTCTCACTCATTGACACCTTAAATGCGGATGACAGTATTGATGGCATTCTCGTCCAACTGCCCTTACCTGCAGGGATTGATGCCACGTCCGTATTGGAGCGCATCCGCCCAGACAAAGATGTCGATGGGTTTCATCCCTACAATGTCGGTCGCTTGTGTCAACGCATGCCAACCCTGCGTTCTTGCACACCAAAAGGGATTATTACCCTCCTAGACCGCTACAATGTCCCTCTTCGTGGTAAACATGCGGTGATCGTGGGTGCCTCCAATATTGTTGGCCGCCCGATGACGTTAGAACTGCTATTGGCGGGCTGTACAACCACAACGTGCCACCGGTTTACCCAGGATTTAGAAGCCCATGTTCGACAAGCCGATGTGCTGGTTGTCGCGGTCGGTAAGCCTAAGTTTATTCCTGGCGACTGGATCAAGCCCGGCGCCATTGTGATTGATGTGGGCATTAACCGCATGGAAAACGGCAAGCTTATCGGCGACATCGAATATGAGCTCGCCTATGAAAAGGCTAGCCATATTACCCCTGTCCCAGGTGGCGTGGGCCCGATGACTGTCGCGACCTTGATTGAAAATACGCTCATGGCCTGTGAGCAATACCACGATGGTCACTAGCATGAGAGAGGGTCAAACTGGCCCTCTTTTTTTTCAGGATACTAAATCCGTTTGTCCATCTTGGATGAGCTGATTTCGTCCCCCTGCCTTGGCTTGGTACAAACACCTATCTGCGCGCTGAACAAGTTCATCAATACGGGCATCGGCATGGACCATCCCTATACTGATGGTGATTGAAAACGCCTTATCATAGGGTGACCAAACGGTCTTTTCCAATTCTTCTCGCATCGCCTCAAGCCGGCGCACAAAGCTCTGCTCGTCATTGCCGTAGAGGATACAGAATTCCTCCCCACCGAAGCGAGCGACCATGTCCTCCGGAAAATAGCGTTTCATCATCTTTGCCAGCTCAATCAGCGTAATATCGCCGATATGATGACCAAATTGATCATTGATCTTTTTAAAATGATCGACGTCGACCAGTGCCAAACTCCGCGGCCCCTTGTGTGAGCGTGTGTGAGGGTGCTCGAAAAAGTAACGTCGATTCCACACTTGGGTTAAATAATCCGTATTGGCCATATTGAATAGGCGACGCTCGGTATCGAGCGCATTCAGTGTGCTGTGCAAGCGACAATAAAATTCCTCTTGGTTAAACGGTTTGGCCAAAAAGTCATTCGCACCCGCTTTTAAAAACCGCGCCGTTAAGCTGGGATCTTCCTCACCCGATAAGCCTATAATCGCCAACTGGCCGTCTGTTTTCAGTTTGCGTAATGCCTTAACCACACTCACTCCATCCATTTCTGGCATGGTGTAATCGGTAATCACCAAAGAAATTCGCTTATCGCGCCGCACCATAGCCAATGCCTCTTGGCCATTTTGGGCCTCAAGGACATTGAGGTATTGCCGCTCTAATAAGCTGCGCACGTAACGACGGGCTGTCAGCGAATCATCCACAACTAGCACATGGTGCTGATGGTTCTTTTCCAGGCGGTTGAGTAATGGCGCTATCGATGACACGCACGAGGGACTATCTTTGGGGATGTAATCAATCACGGTTTTGGCTAGCACACGCTCCCGAGTCCGAGCATCCATCATCGCAGTGAGTACAATCACTTTTATGTCCAACGACAAACATACGTCAATGATTTCACCGTCCTGCCCATCAGGCAGGCAGTAGTCGAGGATAGCACAAAGAAAGTCGGTCTCTTGGTTGAGGATCGTCTCTGCTTGTTCGATTGAGTTTGCTATACATGGGATGTATCCGGCCTTTCGTATCTCGGCTTCAAGTAACCGCCTGAAAGGTCGACTATCTTCCACAACCAACACTTTATATTCCATCTGCAACGCACCACGTCTTCACGTTAATTTTGCGCGACAATGCACGCAACGGGGCAAGAAGCGGTACAGGGTAAGGGCAATTGAGTGCGTGTAGACAGAAATTGCGCAAATTTCTCAACAATGACACACATCTCGCAGATGTTTGACGCAACACCAACAACCGAACGCACACTTTATGCGTTATTTCGTGTCACTTTTTAGACAAAATAGACATTTACCCTTGATGCACCACCATTTGATTCCGGCCAGATGCTTTTGCCTGATACAAGGCTTGATCTGCCATATGTAAAAGGCGAGAGAGCGAGGCCGCTTGAGAGTCCACGCCAATGCTCACCGTTACTTTCAGCGTCTGATCTGACACCCGTACGGGGCGTTCGGCGACTGATTGGCGATAAGAGTCTAGCGATTGCTGAAATACCGTCAAATCACGAAGCGATAATACACAAAACTCTTCTCCTCCCAATCGGGCGACCGTGTCTTCCGGAAAGGCGTCTGCCAGCATTTGCGCGACCTCAACCAACACATCGTCACCGATATGATGACCAAAGTCATCATTGATACGTTTAAAGTAATCAATATCAATAACCGCCAAATGCTTACGCGCTTCATTTGCAAGCTGGTCACCCCGCTCAAAAAAATAGCGTCGATTCCAAAGCTGCGTGAGAAAATCTGTATTCGCCAAGAGAAATAACCGCCATTCGGTATCAATCGCATTCAAACAGCTATGCACGCGGCAGAAGAACTCTTCCTGATTAAACGGTTTGGGCAGATAATCGTTCGCCCCTGCTTTGAGAAAACGTGCCGTTAGCGCACTATCATTATGTCCAGACAACCCTATGATCGCCTGTGAGCACTCGGTATCTTTCTTACGAAGCGCATACACAAGCTGAAGGCCATCCATTTTCGGCATTTCATAATCAGTGATAATCAGCGATATATCTGGCGTTTTTTCCAGCACGTCAAGTGCCTGCTCACCATTTTCAGCTTCCAATACGGTTAGATACTGACGCGCTAACAACGCAGAGATGCGTTTACGTATCGAGGCAGAGTCATCAACCACCAGCACACGGTGTCCTTGATTGTCAGCCAATCGCTTAACGAGTCGGCAAACCGCATCAATACAATGACTACTGTCTTTGGGGATATAATCGATAACGGGCTTTGATAGTATCTCATCACGCGTTTTCTCTGTTTGCGAGGCGGTGAGGACAACCACTTTAAGCCCGACGGCTAAACAGAGATCGATGACTTCGCCGTGGTGAGCATCCGGCAAATTATAGTCGAGGATCGCACAGAGAAAGGTTGTGTGGTGATCTAGCACATCCCTCGTTTCTGCTAGGCAGGTACAGGTCACAGTGGCAAAACCCGCTTTTCTCACCTGTTGTTCAGCCAGCATGCGAAACGACCGGCTGTCTTCAACGATAAGCACCGACTCCAACGACTGCCTCCCTCATTCAAAGCTATACCTTGATGAGTGTAGCAGCCAAACCGGGAGAGCGTGTTAACTGGAGGCGCTGATATCGGAGTTATTGATACAAAGTTCAGTTTGCTTGCTAAGTATATTTATCAGCAAAATGCAGCGTTTCTCGCCGTCTTTTTCTTTGAAGATCGCTTCCGTTCCAGCAAACTGCCCCTGCTCAATCATCACCGACTGTCCAGGCTTGAAGCCTTGGTAGAGTGCGTCACGTTGTTCGTCACAATCTTCCATCGTCATCAGCTGTTGGATCAATGCCAAGTCGACCTTGACCGGGTACGCACCTTGGCGAACGAAATCAACCACACCACGCGTGGAGCGAACACTTGTATACTGCACAAGGTCGGGATCAAAGCAGGCAAACACATAGTTGGGGAAGAGTGGCTCTTCAACTTGCTGACACTTGCCACGACGCAACTTTTCCACCGTCACGGTCGGGTAGTAACAATCAACGCCTTGGCGCTTCAAATTTTGCTCTGCGCGTTGCTGTTCCGCGCGCTTACAATAAAGTAAATACCAATGTTTCATGTCGTTCTGTCCCTGATGTCTATCGACAGTGGCAGCCTGTCCAGAGCGACGAGAGTATACGGATGTTAGGCCCACACAGCAACAAAGGCGAGCGCCAATCAAAGCCACTCACCTTTGCTTAGGGTTAACGATTCGACATGGTACCGCTGAATCGTTAGGCGATTTTTTGAATATCGACGCTAAAACTGTTCAAGCCAACTTCATTCAGCGACACACGCGCATCACCTGATTGAAGATCGACGCTTTGAAATTGGCTCGAGAACGCATCGCGCCCCAACCAATGATCACTGTGAACAAGGCTTGTCGCTCCACAGCTATCGACCGTGGCTTTTATCCCCGCCGGTAAAATATCAAGCTGATTATCGGTGGTGTTTAATACACCGAACATCGCACGAACCGGCGATGTGTAGGCTGAGGATCGAATCGCATCCTCGATCCGTTTTACCAAGGTGAGAAATCCCCTTTCATTGACATCACCTGAGCGGACAAAATCATTAAAAAACGCACGGATCATCAAGGTGGTCGCGGTGCCGTCTTCCTCTGCGGAGGCAGAGTCGACCACATAAAAGGCCATTTTCCCGCCCATCAACCACGCATAATCCAATACAATGGGGTTGGCATCTGCCGATTGCAGTGAATGGTAAGAAAGACGCCAAGCACCTTGTTGCGAATCGGGCTCTGGCATCAGCCCCATTAATAACTCACGTGCGCTGCCTGGGTTATGGCGTAAGGCATCAAGGTGCCACTTGAGCTCTGTCTCTGATGCCCCGCGATCCGTATCCTCGCTCACTTTAAACCATTGCTGACTAAAATCATCGCTGGCGTGAACATCGTCGTTCGCATCATCAACCACCGCCTCGATGGCTTTTTTAACCACATTAATATCTTCAATCGGTTTGATCAGAAAGTCTTTCACCCCAAAGCGAAGCGCTTGGGCGACGTCAGCCATTCCCCCAGTGCCAGAGATCACGATCATAGGTAGCATTGGATATTCAAGGCTCACCTCCTCAACGAATTCTAAGCCTGTCATCACTGGCATCGACAGGTCACTGATCAATAGGTCAGGAATCGACTGTCTTAGCGCTTGCAACCCTTCTAAACCATTTTCAACCTCACGTACTGCCGCTCCCTCTCTTTCGAGAAAAGACGCAATCATCCGACTGAAGACGGGATCATCTTCAACGATTAAGATCTCTTTATTATGCAACACGACGCTCTCCTCCAGGACTGCAAAGCAGCGGCTGTTTTCATTCTCACTGCACTAATCGTAGTTGAATTCAGACACACCTGTGACCGCTAATGAGATTTAATTCAGTAGCGCTCTATAAACAGCTGTTTAAAATAATAATTTTCTTAGCATTCAAGCAGGTGAATCGTCAAAGCCATTTATCGGCAGCATAAAAAAGGCTTGAAAATCAATGACACTATAAGAGTACGCTACTCTGTATTAAAAGTAAGACTTATAACAATTAATACATGATGTCTATCACAAGAATGTATATCGGTATTGTCTAAATATCGAGCCAGTCAGAAAAGCGCAGCAAGGCGATTTTTTGTCAGGAGGAAAACTTGCCAATTGAGACACCAACAACTATTCCTTATTAAAGGAGAGTGTATACGGCATCTGTCTCCACACGCCAGCAGAGAAGACGTTTTACTTGAGGCGTCGTGCGCCGACCGTTGCACCTGACTTCACTGAGGGAATAACGAGCGGGGTTACTATGATATTAAGTCATTTATTGGGGTTATATACCCATCCCAAAAAGGAATGGAAAGCGATTGGCGAGCGCCACGAGGCCGCCTCAAACAGCATTGGTCACGCGTTGTTACTTGCGTTAATCCCGCCTGTTTGTGCCTATTACGCGAGCGTCCATATTGGCTGGCAGATCGGCGCAGGGGATCCCATCTTTATGACCCCACAAAGCGCACTGTTCATCGCCAGTGCCATGTATCTCGCATTATTGGGTGGTGTGGCCGCGTTGGCCTATCTCACATTGTGGATGAGTCGCACGTTTGGCTCTGCCCCAACTTACACTCAGTGTCTTGAGCTGGCAGCCTATACCGCGACGCCCATTTTTATGGTAGGACTGGCCACGCTCTACCCGGTGGTTTGGTTTGTGATGATCGTCGGCTTGATTGGCATTGCCTACTCTGTCTACCTCCTCTACACGGGGGTACCGATATTGATGGAGATCCCTGAAGAGCGAGGGTTTATCTATGCGAGCTCTGTCGTGACTTGCGGGTTAGTACTGCTGGTCGCGATCCTTGCTGCCTCTGTCATCCTTTGGAATGTCGGCATGGGCCCAGTCTTTACCCATTAATCGACATACACTCAGCGGGCTAACACTGAAAAACGCCGCGATAGATATCGCGGCGTTTTCAATTAATCCTCGTTATGTATCTCTAAGTTAGCCAGCTCTTGCTGCTGCTCGCGTACCGTTTTCGCATCGTCGTTCCGCAAGCTTTGTATATACTCGAGGTAAGCTTGATCGACATCCTGAGTGACGTATTCACCGCTGAATACGGACGTCTCAAAGCGCTCAATAGCCGGGTTCGCTTCGCCAACGGCTGCCACCAAGTCAGAAAGATCTTGGTAGACCAAGCCATCCGCACCAATCAATTGACCAATTTCATCGACTTCACGACCATGGGCGATCAGCTCGTTAACGCTGGGCATGTCGATGCCATAGACATTAGGAAAACGCACTTCGGGGGCGGCTGATGCCATATACACTTCTTTTGCCCCGGCCTCGCGCGCCATTTCGATAATTTGCTCCGAGGTGGTGCCGCGGACTATCGAATCATCGACTAACAGAACGCGTTTGTCTTTAAATTCAGAACGAATAGCATTGAGTTTACGGCGCACCGATTTCCGACGCATTTGTTGCCCGGGCATAATAAAGGTCCGACCGACATAACGGTTTTTGACAAAGCCTTGGCGGTAAGGCTTACCGAGCACTTGGGCAATCTCCAAGGCGATGTCACAGGAGGTCTCTGGAATGGGGATCACCACATCAATATCAACATCATCCCACTCTCGTTGGATTTTAGCCCCCAGTTTTTGTCCCATACGGATGCGTGCACCGTATACGGAAACCTTATCTATAAAGGAGTCAGGGCGAGAGAAGTAGACAAATTCAAAGATGCAGGGGTTTAAACTCGGCGCATCCGCACATTGACTGGTATGCAGTTGTCCATCAAGCGTAATATAGATAGCTTCACCGGGTGCCACATCACGGACAAAATCAAACCCGACCGCATCCAACGCCACTGTCTCCGACGCCACCATGTATTCAGTGCCGGCCTCCGTATCACGTTTACCTAAACAGAGTGGCCGAATGCCCTTAGGATCACGAAACGCTATCACACCGTGACCAATGACCATGGCCACGACCGCATAAGCCCCCGACACTTGTCGATGCACCGACGCTACCGCGGCAAACATATCGTCAACCGTTAATGGATGCGATGTCGCGGTTGATAACTGGTGGGCAAGGACGTTAAGAAGGATTTCAGAATCAGAGGTGGTATTAAGGTGGCGACGATCTTTCTCGAATAGCGACTGACGCAAGTCTTGCGCGTTGGTGAGGTTGCCATTGTGCGCCAGGGTAATACCGTAAGGAGAATTCACATAAAAAGGCTGCGCTTCTGACGCACTCGAACTCCCCGCGGTTGGATAACGCACATGCCCAATGCCAACTTGGCCTTGTAAGCGCTGCATATGCTTAAGTTGAAACACATCCTTTACGAGGCCATTGGCTTTTCTAAGCCGGAAACGATTGTCGTCAATAGTGACAATCCCGGCTGCATCCTGTCCCCGGTGTTGTAGCACCGTC
This sequence comes from Salinivibrio sp. ML290, assembly GCF_001995695.1. NCBI lineage: Bacteria > Pseudomonadati > Pseudomonadota > Gammaproteobacteria > Vibrionales > Vibrionaceae > Salinivibrio > Salinivibrio sp. ML290. Next base: position 122,041 of record NZ_MUEY01000010.1, read on the forward strand.
AGTGCATCATAAATGGACTGATTGACCGGGGTGTTACCAACGATTCCAACAATACCACACATGTCAGCGATTCCTTGTTACGCGAATATCATCCTAAGATCCGGCGATCTCAGGTAAGAAACTGGAACTGTTCTCGAGATAGTGGAAAAACCATTCAATCACTACCGCAAAGTTAGGAATAAGTTGCGACTGCCCCCATGCTTGGGTGTGAGCCACCGACGTAAAGGCATCCAGAAAGAAGAGCATCGCGGCAATAATGAGTACACCACGCACACTCCCAAACACCATACCCAGCACCCTATCGGTACCAGACAACCCGGTTTTCTCTACCAACTGAGCAATCACATAATTGACCACCGCCCCCACAATTAAGGTGGCAATGAACAACAAGGCTATTGCGCTACCATTACGAATAACGGCATCTTCGATATTGGTCAGGTAAACCGCCAGTTGCGTATAAAACTGACTGGCGATAAAAAACGCACCAAACCATATCACCAATGACAATGCTTCTTTAACAAAGCCTCGAATCACACTAACTAGCGCCGAAAAACCAATGACGCCAATAATGAGGTAATCAATCCAATTCATCGTATTCACTTGCTCGAGACGTGCGCATTCTAACAGAAAAAATGCTCACGCAAACGTTTTCTTATTGGGTGAGTGGGTCAAATTTACGCAATTGACCCTTCAATCCTGTCAAAGATTGCAAATCAGTCAGTTGCGATTCTAGCGCCGATTTGGAGACGTGAGGCCCTACGACCACCTTGGCTAAGTCATCTGGCTGAATGTCTTTGGGTAAGATATGTGCTTGGTAACCTTTTTCGCGTAATTGTTTGACCAAACGTCGTGCGTTGTCTTGGTTACGAAAGGTACCGAGCCGGATCATCCACGCCCCTTTTTGATCACTGACTGACGAAGAGGCTGTTTCACTAGACACCGGTTTAGACGCAGGCTCGCTGTCCGTTGCGTTTGTTTGACGCTCTTTAACCTTGGTGTCTGGCGCCTCCACCGCAACCACTTGTGGTGCTTGAATCGGTGTTTGACTGACCTCACTATCAAAATCATCCCGTAGCGGGATACTCTCATAGCTCTCTTGATAATGCTCTTTTTTGCCATCAAGCACATCTGGCAGCACTATCACACCGATAGACACCAACACCAAGGTACCAACGATTCTTTTTTGTAACTTACTGGCCACAATGACTCCGTTTTAGTTAAGCTCGCTAATTACCTGTCCAACGGTATGAAACGACCCAAATACGACCACACAGTCTCGCGCAGGTTCAGCGTGTTTTAACGCATGCTGATAGGCCTCGCTGGGTGACGTAAACTGTTGTGATGCCGATACAGGCAAGCTGTCGGCGGGGGCGCCTCGGGGCACAGATAACGATGCGGGATACCAGTGATCCACGATACCGTCCAGGCAGGCTAAGGTACCCGCCATGTCTTTATCGGATAACATGGCCACCACCGCATGCACGTGCCCGCCGCGTTCCGCTTTGCACTCAGCCAACTTCTCTGCCAAATAAGCGGCCGCGTGCGGATTATGAGCAACGTCAAACACAGTGTAAGGCGCCTTGGCGACAACCTGCATTCGCCCCGGTACCGACACCGAGGCTAACCCGTCAGAGATGTGCGTGTCTGCAATCTCCAAATCGGCAACGCCCAAAGCCATCAATGCAGTGGCGGCATTTTGTAATGGTATTGCAGGGATAGGCAACGCAGTCAGTTCAAACGCCCCTGCCGCCCAACACCAGGTATCATCAGTGAGCGTATAGTGATATTGATAACCCAGCTGGTGTAGCTCGGCGCCAATACTGTCAGCGTGTGCAGCCACACTCGCCGGTGGAGAAGGCTGACCGCAAACAGCAGGTTTATCCGCTCGGAAGATACCTGCTTTTTCGTAGCCGATTTGGTTAATATCATCACCTAACCAATCACAGTGATCGAGCGCAAGGCTGGTGATCACCGATACGTCATGCTCAACCACATTGGTGGCATCAAGGCGTCCACCAAGGCCAACTTCTAAAATCACGACGTCCAGTGCGTGCTGCTTGAACAGCTGCAATGCAGCCAAAGTGCCGAACTCGAAAAAGCTCAGGCTGGTCTCACCACGCACTTTTTCAATCGTCGCGAACGCTTTACTGTGCGCAGCATCGTCGAGCCATTTGCCATTAATGCGTACTCGCTCATTATAGTGAATGAGATGCGGGGAGCTATAGACACCTGTGCGATAACCCGCATGCTGCAAAATTGATTCCAGCAACGCACAGGTTGTGCCCTTACCATTGGTTCCCGCGACGGTAATCACTGTCGGCGCAGGCTTAGTCAGTTGCGCGCGATCAGCCACAGCGGCGACGCGTTCAAGGCCAAGATCGATGGCACTGGTATGGATACTTTCGAGATAAGACAGCCACGTCGTTAAAGAGGACGTGGCTGTTGGATGTTGTAGTTCAGACATTGACTTGGTCAGTTACTCCATGATGGGCAAATGATACCAAGGATAGCGCCGTGGGACACGGTCAATTATTGGTCTTGAGAAGGCGGTGCCGCTTCGGGCTCAAGATCAGGCTTGTCTTGCTCTACATCGACCACAAGCGGTGAGTGAATATTATTCAATTTGGCAAGCAGCCCCGCCAAGCGTTGACGCATTTCTCGGCGGTCGACAATCATGTCAATCGCGCCATGCTCAAGCAAGAACTCACTGGTTTGGAAATCTTCAGGGAGGTTCTCACGCACGGTCTGTTCAATGACTCGGCGCCCCGCGAAACCGATAATCGCTTTAGGCTCGGCCACATTGATATCACCTAACATGGCAAAACTTGCCGTCACACCACCGTATGTCGGATCAGTTAATACCGAGATAAACGGCAGGTTGTGGCGAGAAAGGCGTTCCAATGCGGCACTTGTTTTTGCCATTTGCATCAGTGACATTAGCGCTTCCTGCATACGCGCACCGCCACTGGCAGAAAAACACACCAAACCGCAGTTGTTTTCGATCGCAGCATCCACCGCTTTCACAAAGCGAGCGCCCACAACGGCCCCCATCGAGCCGCCCATGAATTTAAATTCAAAGGCACAGGCCACCACGGGTACATCAAACACGCTGCCTTTCATGACCACAAGGGCGTCTTTTTCACCACTCGCTTTTTGCGCCGACACTAAGCGATCTTTGTACTTTTTCGAATCGCGAAACTTCAACACATCTTTAGGTTCAAGCTCACTGGCAATCTCTTCACGCCCGTCTTTATCCAAAAACACGTCGAGCCGGCGGCGTGCTGGCATGCGCATATGGTGTTCACACTTTGGACATACTTCCAAGTTACGCTCGACATCAGCGTGATAGAGGACTTGATCACACGACGTACACTTGGTCCACACACCTTCTGGAATCGACGCCTTGCGTGATGAACCAATATTACTTTTGGTTAATATTTTTTCTAGCCAGCTCATGGACAACCTTTACTTAGTGATAGCTCTCGCGAACGGACAGCTATCTTGGATTCGTAACAAATTAGACCGAATTAAATCACAAGTCCGTCAGACTTGGGATAAAAAACTGGTACTACCTATTCTGTCTCCGTGCTGTATGCGTACAGCGTACTTGCCGACACAATCACCTAATCCGGCAAAAACAAGGGGCCAATGGGTGAGCGAGGCAACCCAAATGTTTCGGGGTAGTCCACCTCAACCAAATACAAGCCTTCAGCTTTCGCGGTCGCAGCAGCCTGGGTTCGATCTTTTTGTGCCAGCAGCCAAGCCATCCACTCAGGAGGCTGCTCTTGACGACCGACCGCCATTAAACTCCCCACGATGTTGCGCACCATATGATGCACAAACGCATTGGCTTTAATATCAATCACGATAAAGCGCCCTTGACGGTTGACCGATAAATGCATCAAATTCCGCCRAGGGGATTTCGATTGACACTGAGCGGCACGGAATGAGGAAAAATCATTCTCCCCAAGTAGATACTGACCGGCTCGGTGCATTAAGGTTTCATCAAGTTCAGCGTGATAGTGACTGACTCCCTTGGCTAAGATCGCCGGGCGCAAGGGATGATTATAAATGACATAACGATAGCGTCGCGCAGTGGCACTAAAACGGGCATGAAACTCGTCTGTCACGGGCTTAGCCCATCGCACTGCAATCGGATCCGGCAAATTCGCATTGACACCCATCGTCCAAGCTTTTAAAGGACGTTGATTGTCAGTGTCAAAGTGCACCACTTGTCCTGTTCCATGCACGCCAGAGTCGGTACGTCCCGCACACTGTACGGCGACAGGGTGATTGGCAACCGTCGATAAAGCACGCTCGAGGTGTTCCTGCACACTGGTGACTTCTCGTTGCCTCTGCCAACCGTAAAACTGAGCACCATCATACTCAATGCCTAACGCGAATCTCATGCCCTGCCTTCTCGTTACTCGTCAATAAGGCGCCGCATTATACCCATAAAGCCTTCGAGTTGCAGGTTAAAAGCGCGTGCTTCGCCATCACTGCCGTCATAAAGAAACAGGCAGCTCTCGCTACCTGTTTTTTGCACTACCTCAGCTGTTCTAACAACTGACGCGCTTCTTGCTGCAAGGTCTTGTTGCCCGATTGCATCACTTTTTCGAGCAAAGAAATCGCCCCATCGACATCGTTCATTTCCAAATACGCTTTGGCGAGGTCAAGATTCGTTGATGCTTCAGTACTTGCAGTATCACCGTCCACATCAATGGCACTAATATCTTCTAACACATCAGGAAACTCATCTAAACCCACATTCAGGTTCATTTCCGCTTTATCAGGATCGATATCTGGCGTAGAACCATCATCTCGCATAAGCTCTTCAATGCTGATGTAGTCATCTTCTTCTTGCTCTTCACCAATCAGCTCACTTTCTGCTTCCCCCTCACCCAGTAGATCCTCGTCTAAGGCTTCTTCGAGTTCAAAGGTTTCCAGTGAGGCAGGATCTATTGCGGGTTGCTGACTCCAGTCTTCACTCTCTGCTTCAGGCTCAGGTTCATTATCAGCCTGCCACACTGCCGCTTCTTCATCGGACAGTGAGGAAAGATCCAGTGGCGTGTCATCGTCTGACTCGGAGAGCAGTGCCTCCATGTTTAAGCCACCCACTTGGTGATCGTCATCGTCGAGATCACTGATATCTCGCTCATCACGCTCAGGCGTTTCCGTTTCCTTGGCGGCGTCACCCTCTTGCTGCTCATCTAAATAAGATTCTAGCTCGCGCTGCTCTTCAAGCGCAGCGCTTAGTGCGTCATCCTCGCCAAACTCGCCCAACTCATCAAGTGAGAAGGAGTCAAACTCATAGTCACGCTCATTGCTTGGCTCTGGCTCTGGCTCTGGCTCTGGCTCTGGCTCTGGCTCTGGCTCTGGCTCTGGCTCTGGCACGCTATCTAAATCCGCTTGCTCTTGCTCGTCAACCGGTTCAGCGTCTGCCAATGCCGCTTCTTCGTCGTACTCAGGTAGGCTGGTTAAATCAAGTAAGTCTTCTTCGCTAATGTCATCGAGATTGTCGCCGTCATCCGTAGAAGCATCATTGTTGTCAACGCCGTCAGGCGCTGACGATTCATCTGCCTCGCCGGTAGCTTCTGGCTCATCCGATTCGTCCGCTGGAGCATCGTCTTCGTTTAACTCTGTTTGCGGTTCGTCGTCAGTGTCCTCGTCAGTCGCGTCATCTGCCTCGCCACTAGCTTCTGGCGTGCCCGATTCCTCCGCCGGTGCGTCGTCTTCGTTTAACTCGGCTTGCAGCTCGTCATCAGCGTCCTCGTCAGCCGTTTCATCTTCCTCGCCGGTAGCTTCTGGCGCAGCTGGCTCGTCCGCCAGTGCGTCGTCTTCGTTTAACTCGGCTTGCGGCTCGTCATCAGCGTCATCGTCAGCCGTTTCATCTGCCTCGCCGGTAGCTTCTGGCGCGGCCGATTCGTCCGCCGGTGCGTCGTCTTCGTTTAACTCAGCTTGCGGTTCGTCGTCAGCGTCCTCGTCAGCCGTTTCATCTACCTCGCCGGTAGCTTCTGGCTCAGCTGGCTCGTCCGCTGGAGCATCGTCTTCACTTAACTCGGCTTGCGGCTCGTCGTCAGCGTCCTCGTCAGTCGTTTCATCTTCCTCGCCGCTAACTTCTGG